>NZ_JAHFPF010000011.1:0-24902 GCF_023259385.1 Brevundimonas sp.
CGGCGTGGAGATCGGCCATTTCGAGTTCGGCGGCTCCACCCACATGATGGTGTTCCAGAAGGATCGGGTGGTGCTGGAGGACTGGGCGGTCAACGCCGTGCAGCACCAGAACGACCCCAACCCGACCCCGCTGGGCAGCGTCATCGCGACGGCGGTGGTTTAGGCCAGGCCCTTGCGAGAACGGGGCGGCGGGAAGAAATCCCGCCGCCCCACTTCCGTGGCGCTTCGCGCTCCGACAGTTTACCCGGCCATGGCCCATAGAGCAGCGCTTCCTAAGGCAGAGGTCGCAGGTTGAAGTCCTGCCGGGGGCGCCAGTTTGTGCGTGGTGGTTTGATAGTTCCGAATTTGAGGCGGCTTCCTCAGGATTCGGGGGGAGACTTGAAGATCATCCCGATTTCCTTGAGAGCCATAATGGACATGGTGAAAACTAAGATTGTCCAAACTCCCCACCCTGCCGCCAGAATTAACAAGTAATCGTTTGTGTTTTGCTTGTTCATCCAGACGATGGTGGGCAGTGCCAAGAGTGCTATCAAGGCGATTGTATATATCACGTAGGCCCATGTTGGCATTGGGTACGAGTATATACCTTGCGATTTCAACCTCGCATGCATCCGATTTCGTATCGGAAAAGCGATTCTCCACCGCATAAACAACATTATAGCCACAACTGCAACTATAACACTTACAATGACGTTGGAAAAGGATGTTGCGTTATAATACAGTAGGGATCCTCCAAGAAATCCTCCCACAGTTCCTGATATAAGCCTCTCTTTCATTTCAGACTCTTGCATCACAAGCACTTTCATCCATTAGATTTGCTTTATTGACGAACTCATCGCCGGCCCATCCGGCAAGCTCTCTGCCAAATCCTCCTAGCGGGCCTGCGTAGGTTAGAGTTGTTTGTAGCCCGTAAACTGCAGCTGCACCCCAGTCGCCCGTTGCTACACCATAGAAGCCTACCGAGGTGGCGTTCAGCACCAGTCCAGTCACAAGCAATGTACCGCCGACGCCCTCGGAAAGGGGAACCAGGAAAACTGCAAGAGGTCCTGTGCTCATTGAGGCGACGCCACCCACAACCGCTGTTCCGAACCCGATACGCCCGATCACCGAAGATGCCTCACTCAGACGCATAGCGCCACGGACCATGCTAAGGCAGCGCTCTCGTGACATGCCGCTCGGACTCAGGCCGCTGACGCCGCCTCCAACGCCGCCACCGCCACCGGCGGAGTTGGGATCGTTCCACGACCCATGATCACCGATGGCGACGGTAGGGCCGCCGGTCACTGTTTTCGGCGTACACCAAAGGCCGTCTGACCTCCGAACGACCTGCCAGCCCTCGCGTTCACACTCTGCCCGGTCAGTCCACTTGGGATCCTTGAATTCCAGGCCCATGGGATCGATCCTATTCACCGGATCCCCGCCCACATAGGCATACAGGTTCGCCCCCGCCGCATACCCGATCGGGTCCGTCTGCAGGAACCGCCCGACCTGCGGCAGATAGGTCCGCGCCCGGTAGTGATAGGCGCCCGCCTCCGGCAGCCATTGCTGGCCGGTGTACTGGAAGCGGCCGACGTTGCCCGCGGCCGGGACGCCGTATTCGTCATAGGTGTTGATGGCCGACACCGCGCCGGTCGCGCCGGACTGGGCGATGACGGAGCCGCGTTCGTCGGCCAGTTGCCAACTGCGGTTCGACGTTCCCGACCCGTCATAGGCCGCCGCCACATCGTCCAGGCCGAGGCCGGGGATGTAGCGGCGCGTCAGGGCGCCCGTGCCGGCGTTGTACTCGGCCGCCAGTTGCTGGCCGACGTACTGACGCCGGGTCGTGGCGCCGCCGACGGTCGAGGTCGCCAGACGGTTCATCGGATCGAAGGTGAAGGCCGCGGCGCCCGCCCCCGCGCTGGCCGAGGTCAGGCGATTGGCGGCGTCGTAGCCGTAGGTGTCGCCTGAAATCCCGGTGGTGTTGCCGTTGCTGTCATAGGTCACAGGCGAACCGCCGGAGGTCGTCGCCTGGTTCAGGCCGTTAACCGTGTAGTCCGCGCCACCGCCGGACCGGGTGTAGGCGCCGTTGGACACCATGCGGGTGACCAGCTGACCGGCCGGATTGTGGCTGAAGCCGTACGTCACGTCGTTGGCGGAGCCGTCGGCGTTCTGGGCGAGGCTGGAGAGCCGACCCCAGGCGTCGTAGCCATAGGTGGTCGAGGCCCCGCTTCCGCCGGCGCGGGTGACGGACGCCGGTTGGCCCAGGTTGTTCCAGCCGTAGGCGGCCAGGACGCCCGCCCCGGAGGTCGCGCCGTTCTCGCGCACCGTCTTGAGCCCGCCGTACAGGTCGTACTCATAGTCGGCGTAGAAGGCGTCCGGCCAGGTGATGCGGGTCACACGGCCCGCGGCGTCATACTGATACGCCATGGCGCCGACGCCGCTGGAGGTCTCGCTAACCGGACGGGACAGGGCGTCCCAGGTCGTGTTGACCGTGATCGTTCCGTCGCTGGTGCTGAACACCCGCCCGAGATTGTCATAGGCCGTGCTGACGTCAGGGGTGCCGGACGGCAGGTTCAGGGTGACCAGCCGGTTCAGGGCGTCGTAACCGAAATAGGTCAGTTCGCCCGCCCGGTTCCGCGCGCTGTAGGGACGGCCCACGGCGTCGTAGACGGTCTGCTCATAGTCCGTGGTCGAGGTTCCGCCGCCCGTCGCATTGGGATAGCGCAGCTTCACCTGGCGGTTGAAGCCGTCGTACTCGAACAGCGAGACATTGCCCTTGGCGTCGGTGAAGGACGCGAGTTGTCCGCCGACAGTGTAGGTCTGGCTCTGGGGCTGGGCGTCGCCCGTGCCGTAGGCCGTGGTCACCGACAGCGGCCGGTCCGCGACGTCATAGGTCACCTGGGTGATCCGGTCCGGACCGAAGCCGCCGGTCGTGGCGGCCGTGCAGGCCGAGGACGGCAGAGCCCCGAAGGTCGACGGGTTCATCCGCACCGCCGCGCAGGTGACCCGTCCGGCCGCGTCATAGCTGGTCTGCTGGACGCCGGAGACGGCGTCGGCGGCGGACATCTGACGCGTTTCGATCGGTCGGCCGAAGTCGTCGTAGACGGCGCTGCTCTTCTGAAGTGGCGAGAACGCCGCCCAGTTCGGGTCGGTATGGCCGGCGGTCGTCCCCGTCTCGCTGAGGATCGGCAGCCCCCGGGCGTCGTAGGTCATGCGCTGGGCCCGGTTCAGGCCTGCTCCACCCCCATCCGGATCGGGACCGATCACCCCGACCACCCGCCGCGAGGTGTCATAGCGGTAGGTGGTCGTGTCGTCGGATCCGCTGAGCGGACCGTTGACCGAGGCGACGTCGCCGTCCGGCGTATAGGTCAGGGCGGTCACCGCCATGGCGGGGGCGGCGCCGGAGCCCCGGCTGATCGAGGCCGGAAGCAGGTTGTTGGCGACGCCGCTGGCGACACCGTAATCGACCGTGGTCAGGACCTCGTCAGCGGTGGCGTCGCAGCTGGCGCCGGTCGCGCAGGCGGAGGTCTCGACCGGCAGGGTGATCGAGGTCGGGGCGGCCACGATCACGCCCGCGCCGTTCTTGAACTGGGCGGTCTGCGGCGCATAGGCGTAGCGGGTCTGGGGCCGGACAGCGCCCCCGCTCGGTGCGGGAAGCGTGACCGTCAGCGGGCCGCCGTGGGTGCTGTCCCAGGTGTAGTTGGTGACGGCGCCCGTCGCGTCGGTGGTCGAGGTCGGCAGGTTGCAGGTGACGATGTTGACGCAGGTCGCCGGATAGGCGGCGCTGGTGACGATGTCCGCCTCCGTCCCGCCGGTCTTGGGCGACAGGGTCACCTGGGTGATGTTGCCGCGGTTGTCGTACAGGTAGTCCGCGGTCTCGCCCTCCGGGCCGGTCGCGGTCGCGACGCGGCCGCCGCCGTTATAGGCCCAGGCCCAGGTCCGGCTGGCCGCCGGGCTGGTCGAGGTGACCTCGGTCGCCGAGAGGACCAGGCCGCCGTTGAGGCCGGAGACGACCGCGACCTCTTCGCCCATCGGTCCCTCGACGGTCGTCGTGCGGGTTTCCAGGGTGTCGTAGTAGCCGTACGTCCAGGCGCCGGTGGCGTCCGTCACCTGGGTCACCTCCGGACGGGTGATCCCTTGGTCGACCGTGAAGAGCGGGGCGGGATTGGCCCCGACGAAGGTTTCCATCCGCGTGCCCCCGCCCGGCAGATCGGACCGGCGGTATCGCGTTGCGAGCCCGCTCTGATCGGTGACGATCTGCTCGGTGAAGCCGGTTCCCGCGGTCTCGGAAAAGGTCGCGCTGGGCCAGGTCCGGGTCAGGGTGCAGGTGTAGGCCGCCTTGTCGCAGTAATCGACGCCGAGGTTGATGGCGGTGACCTTCTGGACCTTCTGCCAGGGCTCGACATCCGCGGGATCGAGGGTGTTCGCGACGAAGTCGTAGTGGACCTGGTAGCCGGCGTTGTTCTGGTACGATTGCAGCCGCGCGGCCACCACCGGGTTCAGTGGGTCTTCGGGCTTGATGAAGGATTCGTAGGTGTAGGTGTAGTCCGTCCGAAGGCCGTTCGGCTCTTCACGATACGTGAGGAACTGGGTGAAGCCTGCCGGTCGATAGGTCGAATCACCCAGCTGGTCGAAGCGGTAGATCGTGCCGCCCTTCTGATAGATGTAATAGAGCGTCGGCGAGTCAAAAAACCAGGTCAGGGTCGAGCCGCTGTTCGTTCGCGGGACCCAGTTCCCGGCCTCGTCCGGGTCGAAATATTCGGTGACGCCGTCGACGGTGACATGGGCGCCGACGAGGTATTCGGCGTCCATGCCGCTGACCGCGTTGTCCCACCATTTGTCACCCAACAGGATCCGTTGGTGGGACAGGCCGGTGGCGCCGCCGATCGAGACCTGGGCGCTGATCGGCGTCCATTGCCCTCGAACCAGATCGACGCCCCGGGGGTCGAGCGTATAGCGCTCGGGCGGCAGCGTCTGGGCGGTGGCGAATTGCGGGGCGATGAGGCCGAGCCCCAGCGCGGTTGATGCGAGAAGATGGCTCAGGCGCATGGGGTGCTCGATGTCCAGAGGGTGGTTCCGCCCGCGCTCTTCAGGATCGCGACGCCGGAATTTTGAAGGGTGAGAACGGCGCCCGGATTGCCGGACGCGCCGGCGGTCCAGAACGCAGTCCCGGTGGTGTCGAAGATGGTCAGCTGGCCGTCGGACGAGACCCGCACGAACCAGGAGCGTCCCTGGCCGGTGCAGCTGTTCCAGACCGGCGCGCCGGACGTGTTGCGGATGACCAGGTCGCCGCTCGGCTCGAACGTCATCGTGTACTGGCCGTTGGCCGAGGTCAGCTTCTGGGTCGGGACCAGGGTGTAGGGGAAGGCGAAGGTATCGCCGGCTGGCGGCGGGCTGACCGCGATCGCCCCGTGGCCCAACCGGTTGTCGGCTCCGTCCAGGATGTAATACGACCGCGTGGAATCGCCGGTCGTTCGCGCCGTCGTGTTCGCCGTGAGGCGTCCGTTGGCGTCGTACAGGAATGTCTGGGCGTCCTGGGCCGTCGCCGAGCCTGCGAGCAGGCTCGCCGCACAGGCGAGGACGTGAATGGGTGTTCGCAAGTGTCCCTCCGTCTATAGGTCTGCCCAAGGCGGGCAGGAAATAAATCCTACAGTACGGATGCGTCAGAAATGGACGTAGGCAGGAATATATTCTTGGACAGTCGGCCAGATGACCTTTCGGCCGGATGAGGGCGTTCAACCTGTGATTGAGGGGGCGCCTTGCCGACGAGGCGCTGCACGACTTCTGCACGCCGTCTGCGCCGAAGCTCCCCGGGCCGCCCCGCACCGCTGAACCGCGCCGCGCGACAAGGGCCCCCTCACTCGAGGGGAGGCCCATGCTCAGCGCTCATCCATTCACGCGGTCGTCGTTCTGGCTGAAGGCGGGGGTCGCCGCCGGCCTGGCCGTTCTGGCGGACGCCCTGTTCTTCCAGTCCATTCCATGGGGCGCGGTCGTCGGCGGGTTCGCGGCGGCGTGGATCGGCGGATTGCTGCTGATCCGAAAGGGCTTGGCGCGCGACCGCCGGGCGCAGTTCGCGGTGGTCGCGGCGGGGGTCATGGTGGCGGTGATGATCGAGCGGCCCGATGCGCTGTCATGGCTGCTGTTCGGCCTGATGCTGACCGTCGCGGCCCTGTCGGCGCGGGTGCGCGAGGGGGAAGCCGTCTGGCGGTGGGCCCAACGTCTGGTCATTCATGGCGTGGTGTCGCTGGTCGGGCCGATCCTCGATCTGGTCCGGCTGGCGCGGCTGCGACGGAGCAGACCCGCCCGGGTGTCGCCGGCGGCCGTGCTGAAGGTGCTGGCCCTGCCGGCGGCCGCGGGATTGATCTTCCTGCTGCTGTTCGCGCGCGCCAATCCCCTGATCGCCGACGTTCTGGACACGGCGCGGATCCCGGCGCCGTCCGGATCGACCGTGCTGCGCCTGATCGGCTGCGGGATCGTGGCGGTGATGGTCGGCACGACCCTGCGGCCGCGCTGGTATCGCAAGCTGATCGCTCTGCCGTCCCTGGGCGAGCGCCGGATCCCGGGCGTGAACACGGCCTCGGTGACCCTGTCGCTGCTGGTCTTCAACGCCCTGTTCGCGCTCCAGAACGGACTGGACGTCGCCTTCCTGTGGAGCGGCGCGCCGTTGCCGGGCGAGATGACCCTGGCGGACTACGCCCATCGCGGCGCCTATCCGCTGATCGCGACGGCGCTGCTGGCCGGCCTGTTCGTGCTGGTGGCCCTGCGGCCAGGATCGGAGACGGCGCGGCGTCCGCTGGTGCGGGGACTCGTGGTCCTGTGGGTGGCCCAGAACATGGTGCTGGTCGCCTCGTCCCTGCTGCGCACGGCGGACTATATCGAGGGCTACGCCCTGACCCGCTTCCGCATCGTGGCCATGATCTGGATGGTCATGGTCGGACTCGGCCTGCTGCTGATCTGCTGGCGGTTGCTGAAGAACAAGGACGGCGACTGGCTCATCGGCGCCAATGTGAAGCTGGCGCTGGTGGTTCTGGCCGTCGTCAGCACGGTCGATCTGGGCGCCGTCGCCGCGGCCTGGAACGTCAGGCACGCCCGCGAGATCGACGGGACCGGCGCCCAGCTGGACCTCGGCTACCTGCGCGATCTCGGCGCCCCGGCGCTGGTGTCGCTGGTCGAGCTGGAACAGGCGACCGACGATCCGGAACTGCGCGACCGCGCCGCCGCCGTGCGCCGCGACCTGATGGCGCGCCTGCAGGAGGATCAGTCGGAATGGCGCGGCTGGACCTGGCGCAACGCGCGGCGGCTGCAGCGGATCGACGCCCTGACCGCGCATCGGCCTCTGCTGGTTCCGAGGCCCGGCGAACGGATGTGGGACGGCCGCCTGAGGCCCCCGCCGCCGCCCCGGCTCGCACCCTCGGCGACCGTTCCCCCGACCGTGGCCGTCCCGGCCCCGTTGACCTCAGCCTCTGGAGTCTGAACATGGCGATCATGCAGCGCACTGTCCTGGTGGTCGATGACGACCCCCACATCCGCGATCTTCTGACCTTCGCCCTGCGCAAGGCCGGCCTCGCCACGCGCGAGGCGGCGGACGGGGAGGCGGCCCTGAGCGATCTTGAGGCCCATCCTTCCGATCTGGTGGTGCTGGACATCAACATGCCGCGCATGGACGGGATCGAGACCTGCCGCCGCCTGCGCGCCAGGGGCGACGTGCCGGTGCTGTTCCTGTCCTCGCGCGACGACGAGTTCGACCGGGTGCTGGGCATCGAGCTGGGCGCGGACGACTATGTCACCAAGCCTTTCAGCCCGCGCGAGGTGGTGGCGCGGGTGGCCGCCATCCTGCGGCGCACGGCCCGTACGCCGGCGCCCCTGCCGTCGGGGGCGGTGAGCTACGGCCGGCTGACGCTGGACGCCGAAGGCTGGCGCGCCGCCTGGGGCGGAGCCGAGGTGCCGCTGACGGTGACCGAGTTCGCCATCGTGCGCGTGCTGGCGGCCCAGCCCCGCATGGTTTTCACCCGCGACGCCATCATCGACCGGGTGCACGGCCCCGGCTTCGCGATGACCGACCGGACCATCGACAGCCATGTCCGCAACCTGCGCGGCAAGTTCGCGGCGGTGGGCGGCGGAGACGTGGTCGAGACCCGGCCCGGCCTCGGCTACCAGCTCGGACCCTGCGTCGGCGCGGCGGCGTGAGCGACAAGCCACCCGGGCGCTTCCGGCTGTTCGTGCGGCGGCACTGGCCGGCCCTGAGGCTGCGGACTATCCTGCTTTCGGTGCTGCTGTTCGCGGCCCTTCTGCCCGGCTTCGCTGCCATCTTCCTGCGGGTCTACGAGAACACCCTGGTGCGCCAGACCGAGGCGGAGCTGGTGGCGCAGACCGCCGCCCTGTCGGCCACGGCGGAGGCGTTGTGGCCTGGCTCGCGCCTCACCGCGCCGACCGCGGCGCAGCGGCTGGCGCCCGGCTGGTACCAGCCGGAGGCGGCGACCATCGACCTGGGTTCGACCCCGATACTGCCCGCCCGTCCGCCCGCTCGACCCTCCGGCCCGCCGACTCCGGAGGCCGTCATCGTCGGCCGCCGTCTGGACGTCGTGATGCAGGAGACCAGCCGCACGACGCTGGCCTCGATCATCTTCCTGGACCGCAACGGGGTGGTGGTTCGCGGCTTCGGCGAAGGCGGCAGCTGGAAGGACATCCCGGAGGTCCACGCGGCCTTGTCCGGGCGACCCGCGACGATGCTGCGCCGGAACGCCGCCTATCATCCACGCTATTCGTGGGAGTGGCTCAGCCGCGCCTCGGCCCTGCGCATCCATCACGCCCGGCCGGTAGTGGTGAACGGACAGGTCGAGGGGGTGATCCTGGTCTCCCGGTCGCCGCGCGCCCTGTTCCGGGGCATCTACCAGGACCGCATCAAGATCGCGCTGGGCATCGTCGGGGTGCTGGGTTTCATCGCCTTCCTCGCGGTGCTGGTGTCGCGGGGCATCGCCCGGCCGATCGAGGCGCTCAGCCGGGTCACGCGCGAGGTCGCCAGCGGGGGCGGGTCGGTGCCGCCGCCCCCCAGCACCGCCGCCGTCGAGATCCGGACCCTGTACGAGGACTTCGGCATCATGGCCGAGGCGGTGGAGCGTCGCTCCCGCTACCTGCGCGACTTCGCCGCCGCCGTCAGTCACGAGTTCAAGACGCCCCTGGCCGGCATCCAGGGCGCGGTCGAGCTGTTGCAGGATCACGAAGACATGGAGCCCGCGCGGCGGCGCAAATTCCTGGACAACATCGCCGCGGACGGGCGGCGGCTGTCGGGGCTGGTGACGCGGCTGATGGACCTGGCCCGCGCCGACATGGCCCGGCCCGAGGCGGGGCTGTCGGTCGACCTGAGGCCGCCCCTGCTGAAGTCCGTCGACGCCTGCTCGCCGGGATTGAACATCACCCTGGACCTGCCTGGGGACCTGCCGCCGGTGGCCGCGCCCGCCGCGACGCTGGAGGTGGTGGTCTCGACCATGCTGGAAAACAGCCGCCAGGCAGGAGCGAAGGCGGTTCGGATCGCGGCGCGGGTGGCGGGCGACTCGGTCATTCTGTTGGTGTCGGACGACGGCCCCGGCGTGGCGCCGGCGGATGCACGACGCATCTTCGAGCCCTTCTTCACCACCCGGCGCAGCGAGGGCGGGGCCGGCCTCGGCCTGTCGATCGCGCGCGCCCTGCTGGCCGCCAATCAGGCGACGCTGGACCTGGCGCCGTCCGAGAGCGGGGCGGTGTTCGAGATCGGACTACCGGTGGCGGAACGCTAAGGCGCTCAGCGCCACTTCGACCCGTCGCCGTGCTTGCCGATGCTTTCCCACTCCGGCGGGGCCGCCTTGTGGATGTACTGTTCCGACACCAGCCAGCCCTTGAGCGGGCGGAGCACGGCCAGGCAGGCGAGGACCAGCAGCGGCATGGTGACCGCGAAATGCACCCAGACCGGCGGGTGGACGGTGAACTCGAACCACATGAACAGGGCCATGCCGATGACGCCGACCAGGCTCATGCCGAAGAATGCCGGGCCGTCCGCCGGGTCCGCGAAGCTGAAGTCCAGTCCACACTTCGGGCAGTTGTCGCGGATCTTGAGGAAGCCCCGCAGCAGGGGACCCTCGCCGCAGCGCGGGCAGCGGCAGCGCAGGCCGGTCTTCAGGGTGCTCAGCGGCGGATAGACAGGGTCGCTCATGGCGTTCCGGTTCCTCAATGGCCTGCATGTCGGCCTGTTGAGGGACGGGTGCAACCGGGGCCGTTTGTCGCGGCGTGGAAACCGGTGGCGCGCCGGGGTCCAGTCACCATCCGTTAACCGCGTTTAAAGGGGCGTCGCGCGAGGGTGCGCGCGCATGTCCGGGGCCCGTTCCAGCAAGCGCATCCTGAAGTCGACCGTGGCCGCCGCCGCGGCCGGCGCGGTGGTGCTCGCCCCGCTGGCGCCGCTCTACGCCCAGGAAGCCGGCGCGGCCCTGGATCCGGTCACCATTCGCATCGGCGCCAATGAGGTCTTCACCCGGGTGGAGTTCGCCGGCGTCATCGGCGCCCGGTCGCAAGTCCGGCGTGAGGGCCGGACGGTCATCGTGCGCATCGGCGCCACCGCCGCCCCTGATGTTTCACGTCTGCGCGTCGATCCGCCGCGCGGGGTCGAGAAGGTCGAGACCCGCGCCGTGCGCGGCGGCACCGAGTTGGTCCTGACCCTGGCCGAGGGCGCCGATGTGCGCACCGGTTCAGCCGACGGCGCGGTCTTCGTCAACCTGTACGCCACCGCCCCCGAGGCGCCCGTCGCGCCGGTCGCGGCCGCCCAGGCCGCGGTCGTGCCGGTGGTCTCGCATGTCAGCCCGGAAAAGGTCAGCCTCGACTTCAAGTGGGAACGGCCGGTCGGCGCCGCGGTCTTCCGCCGGGGCGACGCGGTATGGGTGGTGTTCGATACCCCCGCCCGCCTCGACATGGGCGGGGCCAAGGCGCTGGGCCCGGCCACCGGCGCCCACTGGACCGCCGGTCCGGACCACGTCGCCGTCCGTATCGCCGCGCCGCGCGCCCTGCGGGTGTCGGCGACCTCGAACGGCTCGACCTGGACCGTCAGCATCGGCGGCCCGGCGGCCTCGGCCGGCGGCGTCACCGTTGATCGCGACGATACAGGGGAGCCCGCTCTGGTCGCCCGCATGGCCGGGGCGACCAAGGCCATCTGGCTGACCGATCCGATGGCCGGCGACCGCTTCGCCGCCGTCACCGCCCTGGCGCCCGGCAAGGGCTTCGCCGACAGCCGGCAAAGCCTCGACATGTCCCTGTTGCCGACGGCGCACGGTCTGGCGGTCGAGACCCTGGTGTCCGACCTGGCCATCCGGGCCGACGGCGACCTGGTCACCCTGAGCCGCCCGGGCGGCCTGACCCTGTCGGCGCCCTCGGCCGCGCTGGAGACCGCTGAGGACGAGCCGGGCGCGCCGCGCAAGGCCAAGTATCCGGGCCTCATCGTCGAGGGCTGGGAGAGCACCGGCCACGCCACCTTCGCCGCCCGCTATCGCGAGCTGCAGGACGCGGCGGGCGCGGAGTCCGCCGTCGCCGGAGAGAACCCGCGCGCGCCCATCGAGGCGCGCATGGCCTTCGCCCGCTTCCTGGTCGGTTCGGGCCTGTCCTATGAGGGCATCGGCGTGCTGAACGCCATCGTGGCCCAGGCGCCGAACATGGCCGGCGAGCCCGAGGTGCGCGGTCTGCGCGGCGCGGCGCGAGCCTCCATCGGCCGTCTGGACGAAGCCCAGGGCGACTTCGCCTCGGCCGCGGTCGCCGGGGATCCGGCTTCGGCGGTGTGGCGCGGCTATATCGCCTCGAAACAGGGCGACTGGGCCGCCGCGCGCCAGGCCTTCAACGCCGGCGCCGGGGCGGTCGACGACTTTCCGCCGATCTGGCGCGCCCGCTTCGGCGCCGCCCACGCCGAGGCCGCGCTGGAAAGCGGCGACCCGGAAGCCGCCCGCGCCCTGCTGTCCTACGCCTTCAGCCAGAACGCGCCCGCCGCCGACCAACTGGCCGCCCGCAACGTGCAGGCCCGGCTGTTCGAGCAGGACGGCATGGGCGACCGGGCGCTGGCCGTCTATCGCGCCGTCGGCCGCGCGCCGCTGGACAAGGTCGCCGTGCCCGCCAAGCTGGGCCTGATCCGCCTGTCGCTCGAGCGCGGGACAATGAAGCCTGACGAGGCGGCCAAGGAGCTGGAAGCGCTGCGCTGGCGCTGGCGGGGCGACGCCACCGAGCTGGCCGTCATCCGTCAGCTGGGCAAGCTGTACCTGTCGCAGGGGCTGTACCGCGAGGCGCTGACGGCCCTGAAGGGCGCCGGCGGCCGCATGAGCCGCCTGCCGGGCGCGGCGGACCTGTCGATCGACCTGAACAACGCCTTCCGCATGCTGTTCCTCGAAGGCGGCGCCGACGGTCTGCAGCCGGTGCAGGCGCTGGGCCTGTTCTACGACTTCCGCGAACTGACCCCCATCGGCGCCGACGGCGACGAGATGGTCCGCCGCCTGGCCCGCCGCCTGATCGACGTCGACCTGCTGGACCAGGCCGCCGAACTGCTGAAGCACCAGGTCGACAGCCGACTGGAGGGCGTCGCCAAGGCCCAGGTCGCCACCGATCTGGCCACCGTCTATCTGATGGACCGTCAGCCCGAGCAGGCGCTGCAGGCGATCTGGAGCTCGCGCTCGACCCTGCTGCCCACGCCCCTGAACGCCGAGCGCCGGGCGCTGGAGGCCCGGGCCCTGATGAACCTGGGCCGCTACGACCACGCGCTGGAAGTGCTGGGCGCGGACGCCTCGTCCGACGCCAAGGCCGTGAAGGCCGAGATCTTCTGGAAACAGGAGAACTGGGGCGGCGCGGCGGCCCTGTACGAAGCGGCGATGGGCGAGCGTTACCGCAACCCGGCGGCCCTGACCCAGGACGAGGAAGCCCGGCTGATCCGCGCGGGGGTCGGCTATTCGCTGGCGCAGGACACGGCCTCGCTGGGCCGGCTGTCGCGCAACTATCGTCCGTTCGTGGCCGGAGCCCGGTCCAAGGTCGCCCTGTCGATCGCGCTGGACGGTCCGGACGGCATGGCCTCGGCGGGCGACTTCGCCGCGCTCAGCGCCTCGGCCGACACCTTCGCCGGCTGGGTCAACGAGATGAAAGCCGAGCTCAGACAGAAAACGGGCGGGAATCGCCCTGCGACTCCCGCCCGTTCCTGAATAGCCCTGGCAGCGGAGCCGTCAGGCTCCGTCGCCGAATGGCTTAGCCGTTGACGGCGTCCTTCAGCGGCTTCGAGACGCGGAAGCGGACGGCCTTCGCGGCGGCGATCTTGATGGTCGCGCCGGTGGCGGGGTTGCGGCCTTCGCGCGCGGCGCGGGCAGCGGTGTCGAACACGCCGAGGTTCGAGATGCGGACGTCGCCGCCCGAGGTCAGCGACTTGTGAATGTTCTTCACGATCGCTTCCAGGACGCGGCCGGCGTCGGCTTGGCTGACGCCCGCGTCTTTGGCGACGGCGGCGATGAGTTCGGCTTGAGTGGTCATTGTGGGTCGTTTCCCGATTGAAGCTCGCCCCCCAATTCAAGGGCGATGACGGACGGATCAACGCCGCTTTTTCTCGGGATGGCAAGCGGGATCGCCGCTGTAAGCCCCACGGGCTGGGGATTTACCCTGTTCCGGACGCCCGCTGGAAGCTCTCGACCAGGCTTCCGGCGACCAGTCTCCAACCGTCCACGAGCACGAAAAAGATCAGTTTGAAGGGCAGTGAAATCACTACCGGGGGGAGCATCATCATGCCCATGGACATGAGCACGCTGGCGACCACCAAATCGATCACAAGGAACGGAACGAAAAGGAGAAATCCGATTTCGAACGCCCGCTTCAACTCGCTGATCATGAAGGCCGGAGTGACCACCCGAAGGGGCAGGTCCACGGCCTGCGCCGGAGCCTCGATGTTGGACAGTCGGGTGAACAGGGCGAGGTCGTCCTGATCGACCTGTCCGAGCATGAAAGTCTTCACAGGTTCCGACGCCGCATCGAAGGCCTGAGGCAGCTCCATCTGCTGGTCCAGCAGGGGGCGGATGCCCGAATCATAGGCGTCCTGCCACGTCGGAGCCATGACGATGGCGCTCAGAAACAGGGCCAGGGAGACCAGCACCGCGTTGGGCGGCGACTGCTGCATGCCCAGGGCGGTGCGGAGCAGGGACAGCACCACGACGATTCGCACGAAGCTGGTGGTCATGATCACGATCGACGGCGCCAGCGACAGGACGGTCATCAGGCCGACCAGCTGGACGACCCGCTCGGTCAGGCCCGCGCCGGTGCCCAGGTCGACATTGATCGCCGCGCCGCCGGCGGCGACATCCTGGGCCAGGGCCGCGAGCGGCCAGCACAGGCAGAGCAGGGTGGTCAGCAGGGACAGCAGGGCCGCACGCTTCAACTCATCGCGCGTCGGCATGACGAAGATGGATTTCAGGCCGGCTCGTCCGCTCACCGGCCCGCCTCCGGTCCGCGCGGCTCAATCAGCTCGCGGCCTTCGCCGAGCAGCAGCAGGCGTTCCTCGTTATCGACCTTGACCAGCACCAGGCGGCGAGCGGGGTCCAGCACCAGGGTCTCGACCACCTGCATGCGGCGTTCGCCGCGCTCGGCGCTGAGCTTGGCCAGCAGCTGCGGGGCGTACCGCCGGGCCGCCCAGGCCGCCAGGCCGATGATGCCGAGGGTGAAAGCCAGGGCGAACACGGCCCTGAGCAGATCGAGGAAGTTCATGCGACGGGCCCCGCCGAAGACTGATTCCGGCGCGTCAGACTTCGGCGATCATGGTTAACGTCTCGTTGAGATAACGTCTCATTAACCATGGAGGCGGCATTTTCTGCCCATCGAACCGTGGGCGATCCGCGCCCGGAGACCTTGACGCCCGTGGGCTTCACCGACCTTCCGCTGCTAAGCCAGATCAAGGGCCGCCTGTCCTGGCTGGACGAGCGCCAGCGCGTGATCGCCGAGAACGTGGCCAATGCGGACACGCCCGGCTACGTCGGCCGCGATCTGAACGCGCCGAAGGACTTCGCCGCCGCCCTGCGCAGCGGCGGCGGCCTGCAGATGACCCGGACCAGCGCCATGCATATCGCCCCGGCGGGACAGCGGGCGCGCTTCGACGCCGTCGCCGCGCCGGACTCCGAGACCACGCTCGACGGCAACGCCGTGGTGGTCGAGGAGCAGATGCTGAAGATGGCCGAGAGCCGCATGTCCTACGACGCCGCCATCGGCTTCTATCAGAAGTCGATGCAGATGCTCCGCATGGCCGCCCGCGCGCCCGGCCGTTGATAAACAGGGAATAGCCGATGCCTGATCCCGTCCCCCCGAGAAACAGCGCCATGGCTGTCGCGGCCAGCGCGTTGAAGGCGCAGCAGTCGCGCATGCGCATCATCGCCGAGAACATCGCCAACGCGCAGTCGACGGCCCAGACTGCGGGCGGCGAGCCCTATCGCCGCCAGATCCCCGTCTTCCAGGCGCGCGAAATCGACGGCGCCACCGGCGTGACCCTGGCCGAGGTCCGACCGGATCAGGGCGATTTCCGCTCCGAGTACGACCCATCGCACCCGGCGGCCAACGCCGAGGGCTATGTGCTGCGGCCCAACGTCGACACCCTGGTCGAGGCCATGGACATGCGCGAGGCCCAGCGGGCCTATGAGGCCAACCTGAACGTCATCGAGACGGCGCGGTCGATGGACGCGCGCACCCTCGACATCATCAAGAAGTAGGGCTGACCCATGAACCCCATGATGGCGGCCAAGGCCTATTCGGCGATCCAGGGCGGGGCGATGCCGACCGCGCCGGCCGCCGCGCCCGAGCAGTCCGGCTTCGCCGAGATGCTGACCAACGTCATGGGCGACATGACCCAGACCTCGCGCGCCGCCGAGGGCCAGATGGCCTCCGCCGTGCAGGGGCAGGGCAGCCTGATCGACGTGGTCACCGCCGTCAGCTCGGCCGAGGCCTCGCTGGAAACGGTCATGGCCGTCCGCGACCAGGTGATCGCCGCCTATCAGGAAATCATGCGGATGCCGATCTGACGGCGGCGGCCTGTTCGAGCTGAGCCGGGAACCGGACCCGCGGCCTGGACGCTGCCTCTCCCATATCGAAAGGGAGACCGTCATGCTGAAGGACCGCAACGCCTCCGCCATCGTCGCCGTCAGCGATCTGGCTCGCGCCCGGGCGTTCTACGAGGATACCCTGGGCCTGACCCGCGACGGTGGGAGCGAGGACCAGGGCGTGCTGGGGTTCCGCACCGGGGCGACGCATCTGACCGTCTACAGGTCCGACTTCGCCGGGACGAACAAGGCCAACGCCGTCACCTGGGACATGAAGGGCGACCTACTCGCGGTGGTGGATGACCTGAGGGCGAAGGGCGTGACGTTCGAGCACTATCCCGACATGGGCTTGACCCTGAACGGAGACATCCACGAGGCTGGCCCCATGAAGCTGGTCTGGTTCAAGGATCCGGACGGCAATATTCTTCATCTGATCGAGGGCATGGAATGATCCGGACGAGGCGCGGCAGCTGTCATTGCGGAGCGGTGAAGTTCGAGTGCGAGATCGATCTGGCGCCTGAGGGACAGCGCTCGCCGCAGCTTCGGCCCGGGCCGTGGTACGCGACCACGCTGCGCTGCAACTGCTCGATCTGCCGCAAGACCCGGATGTGGAAGAACCACGTGCCGTCCGAGGCCTTCCGGCTGCTGCAGGGCGCGGACAACCTGACCCACTACCGGTTTGGCGAAGGCGGGATCGATCACACTTTCTGCAAGACCTGCGGGATCTACGCGTTCGTCCTCGCCAGCGAGCCGGTGATGGGCGGAGACTTCGTGTGCGTGAACGTCGCCGCGCTGGACGATGTAAGCCCCGAGGGACTGGCCGAGGCGCCGATCCGCTACGAGGACGGCGCCGCCGACGAATGGGGCAGGGCGCCGGCGATCACCGGCTACATGTAGCCGGGACTCAGCCTTCCAGCGACACCACCGGCTGTCCGACGACCGGGGCCGACCGACGGCGCGACTTCAGCCAGCCGCGGACGCGGTCCTGGATCGGGGTGTCAATGATCTGGTGGAACAGGAAGGCGAAGACGAAGGCCGCCGCCACGCCCGCGAACCACAGGGCCCACTGCACCGGCGAGGGCAGGGCGAATTTGGCGATCAGCACATTGGCGACCCCGAACCAGGCGATGCGCACGACCTCGTTGGTGATGAACATCGAGAATGACACCTGGGCGGCCTTCTCTACGAATTTGGAGGGGCGCGGGGTCGGCGTGGCGCCGGCGGCCAGGATGATGGTCGAGATGCACGCCAGCGAGATCAGGGCGTGCTTGTCGAAATACTGGACGAAGGCCAGCAGCAGGGCCGCGCCGATCCCGGCCCAGCCCGCCAGCTTCGGCGCGATCCAGACCTTCTGGGCGAACCAGGCCAGCGACATGCCCAGCACGAACAGCGGCAGGGCGCGGAAGAAGCCGAAGCCCATGGGCATCTGGTAGACGGGATAGCCCAGCAAGGTCCAGGTGATCTGGTTGGCCAGCAGATATAGGCCGACGCCCAGGCCCAGCACGCTCCACGGGCCGAGCTTGATCAGCTGGCGCAGGATCCACGGGAAGGCCAGGTAGCAGCCGACCAGGGCCGAGATCGACCAGCTGGGCGCGTTCCAGCCGTAGCCGCCCGGAACGCCGTAGGCCTGGGTCAGCGTCAGCTGGGCCCACAGCTGGTCCCAGCGGAACCATTCGGGGGCCCGGGGCGCGAACCCCAGGGCGCCGCCGACGACGACCAGCGCCACCAGCGACAGGCCCATGATCAGGTGAGCGGGCAGCACGCGCAGATAGCGCTTCAGGAAGAAGTCGCCCGCGGACATCGAGCCCTTGGCGACCGAGGCGCCGTAGACCCGCATCAGCACATAGCCGCTGTCGATCAGGAAGAAGTTGGTCAGCAGGAAGCCGCCCCGCTCGAACACCGGATGCAGCCCTTCGGCCAGCGGCACGGGGGCCGACATCTGGAAGTGATGCAGGATGATCAGGCTGGCCACAATGAAACGCAACGCGTCGAGCCAGCCGCCCCGAACGATGGGGGGTGTTTCATTTCGGGTCGAAATCGCGGTCCAGGCCATGGGAAGGGCCTCCTTCGAGGCGAATTCCGCAAGGACCGGGCCGTGACGGCCCCGGGTTACAGCTTGCCGAAGGCGACGCCGCGCCAGCGCCAGCCCGCCTCAAGGACGGCGGCCCGCACCGGGTTTTTGATTTCGGTGGTGTCGAACGCGTAGTCGTAGACCTCGCCGAACGATCCGTCCTCGCGGAAGGCGTAGACGGTCTCGAAGCTCTTTTCGAACGTCTGGCCGCGCGAGGCGCTGCCCCGGGCGCTCAGCGTCGGCACGCCGGCGCGCCATTCGACTTCCCACAGCTCGTCGACGGACCGGACCTCGCCCTTGGCCTCGTCGAACTTCATCAGGACCTTAAACACCTTCTTGATGCCGGCCTTGGCGAAGAACTCGTACCATTTGGCGTCGACGATCCGCCATTCGGCGACCATGTCGACGCCTTCCTTCTTCCCGTCCCGGATGACGAAGGGCGCCGTCGCGCGGTTGACGGCCATCAGGCGCTTGCGCAGGTCAGTCGTGGACTGGCGCTTGGTCCCGGCGGGCGGCGAGCGCGTCCCGGTCAGGAAGTCGAAAAGTCCCATGGTCGTCCCCCGCGCGTTGCCGGGGGACAGTGGTCGATCGCTCGACCGAAGACCAGCGTTCTACGTCCGCGTCAGCCGCAGGAACTCTTCCCGGGTCCGCGGATCGTCGCGCATGACGCCGCTCAGGTGGCTGGTGGTCAGGCTGGCGCCCGGGGCGTTGACGCCGCGCAGGGTCATGCAGCTGTGCTCGGCCTCGATGACCACGCCGACGCCCTGGGGACGCAGCACCTCCTCGATGGCCAGGGCGATCTCGGAGGTCATCTTCTCCTGGATCTGCAGCCGCCGGGCATAACCGCGGACCACGCGCGCCAGCTTGGAGATGCCGACGACGCGGTCGGTCGGCAGGTAGCCGACGTGGGCCACGCCGACGACCGGCAGCATGTGGTGCTCGCAGAAGCTGACGAAGCGGATGTCCTTCAGCACGACCATCTGGTTGTAGCCGCCGACCTCCTCGAAGGTCCGCTCCAGATAGGCGCGGGGCTCGACCTCATAGCCCTCGAACAGCTCCTTGTAGCTGCGCGCCACCCGCGCCGGCGTGTCCAACAGACCCTCGCGGTCGGGATTGTCTCCCGCCCATTCGATCAGGGTGCGAACGGCGGCTTCGGCGTCGGACTGGGTGATGGTCGGCTTGGTCATGGGGCCTTCATAGAGGGGGAGAACGCGAAAGGGGAGGCTCGACGAAACGAACCTCCCCCTGATTTCACGCTTTCCGCCGCCGGTTCCGGATCGTCAGGGCGATGGCCGAGACGAGGAAGTAGAAGGCGCCGAACGCGGCGTAAGGCGCGACGGTCGTGAGGACCGAAGGAACCACGGGAGCGAAGGACTGCTGGATGAAGAACCCGCCCGCCAGCGCGGACTGGGCTCCACTCAGGATCATCGCCCACTGCGCCCCATAGGCGCGCCAGCGGCGAACGCCCGCCAGCAGTTGAAGCAGGCCCGCCAGGATGGCCCAGGCCCCGAACAGTTGAAGCACTCGGGCCATATCGACCTGCATCAACAGGGCGACGCCGAGCGCGACGACGGCGCTGACTCCCAGGTTCAGGGCCTGGGCCGGGTTCGCGCGCAGGCCGCCGTTCGCCAGGGCGTCCCGCGCGTTCGCGACGGCGTCCCACGCCGGATAGAGGACCAGAAGCGCGCCTCCGATGAGGGGATTGGCCCCGCCGATGGTGAAGGCCGCCGCGACCCAGGCCGCGGCGACGCCCGCCCTGAGGAAGTAGTAGCGGGTCAATGCGGCGGCGCGTTCGGGGCTGGGAGCGGTGGCGGCCATGCGAAATCCTTGGGAATGAGGAAGCGAGGAGGGTGTGATATGCTGCGACATAATATGTCGTGACATATAATAACTATCGAGGTGGCTCGCCTCTGTCCAGGGATTATATGTCGCGATATGTTTTGAGGCGGCCCGGATTCGCTTCGGGAGCCGTCTGAGGAGTCGTTTTGCCCAATCCTGCCCCAACCCTGACCCTGGACCAGCAGCTCTGCTTCTCGTTGTACGGGGCGAGCATGGCGATCAATCGCGCCTACAAACCGCTGCTTGACGCGCTGGAGATCACCTATCCCCAGTATCTGGTGCTCAGCGCTCTTTGGGAGGCCGACGGCCTGACCATCGGCGAGATCGCGGGCAGGCTGGGGCTGGATTCAAGCAATGTGACGCCGCTGGTTAAGCGGATGGAGGGAGCCGGCCTGGTGTCCCGCATCCGCAATCCGGCCGATGAACGTCAGGTGGTCGTGCGCCTTACGAACGCGGGGCGGGACATGCAGGCGCGCAGCACCTGTCTCGGCGAGACCCTGTTCGCCTCCGCCGGCCTCAGCGTCCAGAAGCTGGTGCAGCTGAACAAGGATGTTCAGGCGTTTCGGGACTCGGTGGCCCGTTTCGTCGTCGACCGTTCTCATAGCTGAGGTCCGGCGCCTCCGGTTAGCACCCTGTTAACCACACTCCCGGCATTTCTTGCCCAGTTCGGCTGCGCGTCCTGCGGCCTGTGGAGCGTGGAATGAACGGCGCGGAAGTTCTGGATGTGGGCCGCGACGCCTTGTGGCTGACGATCCAGCTGTGCGCGCCGATCCTGCTGGTCGGGCTGGTCGTCGGCGTGGTCATCGGCCTGGTGCAGGCCCTGACGCAGATCCAGGAGCAGACCCTGATCTACGCGCCCAAGATCATCGCCATCTTCATCTCCCTGCTGCTGTTTCTGCCGCTGATGGGCGCCCTGCTGGGCGGCTTCATGCGCACGATCGCCGCCCGCATCGCCGGCATGTGACCGGCCGGTGGAGCCCTGGGCCACTTCTGATCAGGTCTGGCAAGGCGCGCTGATCTTTGCGCGGATCGGCTCCGTGCTGCTGATGCTGCCCGGCGTCGGCGAAAGCTATGTGCCGCCGCGTATCCGCCTGGCCTTCGCCCTCGTCGTGACCCTGGCCCTGTGGCCGGTGGTGGCGGGCGCGCTTCCGGCCCTGCCGCAGACCCTGGGCGCCATGGCCGGCTGGATCATCCGCGAGGTCGTCGTGGGCCTGATGATCGGCGCGCTGCTGCGCAGCTTCCTGACCGCCCTGTCGACGGCGGGCGAGATCGTCTCGCTGCAGACCACCCTCAGCTTCGCCCAGACGGCCAACCCGCTGCAGGCCCAGCCCGGTTCGACCATCTCGGCCTTCCTGATGCTGCTGGGCACGACGCTGATCTTTGCGACCAACACCCATCACCTGTTCATCGCGGGCCTGGTCGGCTCCTACGAGCTGATTGCTCCGGCCAGACCTCTGGTCACCGGTGACTTCGCCACCCTGGCGATCCGCACGCTGGGCGACAGTTTCGCGCTGGGCGTCCAGCTGTCGGCGCCGCTGCTGGTCTTCGCCCTGATCTTCAACCTCGCCTCGGGGCTGGTCGGGCGGGTCATGCCCCAGTTCCAGGTCTTCTTCGCCGCGGCTCCGCTCAGCGTCATCCTGGGCCTGTCGATCTTCGCCCTAAGCCTCGGCGTGCTCGGCACGGTCTTCATCGACCGCTACCGGGCGCTGGCCCAGATCTTCGCGGGAGGCGCCGGTGGCTGAAGGCGCCGATCCCGAGTCGAAGACAGAAGAGGCGACACCGCGAAAACTAGCGGACGCGCGAAAGAAGGGTGATGTCGCCAAGTCCATGGACGTGGGCTCGGCCGCGTCCCTGCTCGGCGCCTCGGCGGTCCTGCTGGGGATGGGGGGCTATTTCGCCACCTCGATGGCCGAGCAACTGCTGCCCTTCATCGCCGCGCCGCACACCATGCTGGGCGGGCTGGAGACGGGCGCCGGCGTCGAGATCGGCGCCCAGGCCCTGTGGGCCATCGCCCCCTTCCTCGGCGCGGTCATGTTGGCCACCATCATCGGCGGGGCGGGCGGCAACCTGGCTCAGTCCGGCATCATGTTCACCGCTGAAAAGCTGAAGCCGCAGTGGGAGCGCGTCAGCCCCATGGCGGGCTTCAAGCGGATCTTCGGCCCGGACGGCCTGGTGCAGTTCATCAAGACCTTCCTCAAGCTGATCGCCGTCGGGGCCATCTGCTGGATGGTGATGAAGCCGCATATCCGGGAGTTCGAGAACTTGGCGGCCATGCCGCCCGCCGCCATCCTGCCGTTGGCCCGCGATCTGGCCATCGCCCTGATGAGCGCCGCCCTGATCTTCCTCAGCTTCACCGCCGGCGCCGACTATCTGTGGCAGCGCTACCGCTTCAACGAGCGGATGAAGATGTCCAAGGAAGAGCTGAAGGAAGACTACAAGCAGTCCGAGGGCGACCCGCACGTCAAGGCCAAGCTGAAGCAGATCCGGGCCCAGCGCAGCCGCCAGCGGATGATGCAGAACGTGCCCAAGGCCACGGTCATCGTCACCAACCCGACCCACTATTCGGTCGCCCTGCGCTACGAGCCCACCGAGGGTGACGCCGCGCCGGTCTGCGTGGCCAAGGGCGTCGACGCCCTGGCCCTGCGGATCCGCGAGCTCGCGCGCGAGCACAATGTGCCGATCATCGAGAACGTGCCGCTGGCCCGCGCCCTCTACGCCGCCGTCGATGTGGACGAGACGATCCCGCGCGAGCATTTCGAAGCCGCCGCGAAAGTGATCGGCTTCGTCATGGGGCAGCGCAAGAAACGCTGATTGGTCAACGTCCTTAACGCGGCGTTTACCACGCGCCCGGCATTTTCTGCCCAGCGGGTCGTTCCAGAGTCGCGTGAGTATCGGGGCTAGAGCGCGTGGGCGGCTTCACGGCGGCGTTGCAGAGATTCGGGATCGGTCGACTGACCGTGGTGCTGGGCGTCGCCGCCGGCGTCGCGGCCATGCTGGTCTTCGTCATGCTGCGGATCGGCCAGGCGCCGGATGCGCTGCTGTATTCCAACCTCGACCTGCGCGAAGCCTCGGAAGTCACCACGGCTCTGGACGGCGCCGGCATCAAATACAGCTCCAAGGGCGACGGCTCGACCATCTTCGTCAACCGCGACCAGGTGGGCGAAGCCCGCATGCTGGTGGCGGGCAAGGGGCTCGTGACCTCCGGCAGCGTCGGCTACGAGATCTTCGACAACCAGTCGGTGCTGGGCCAGACCGAGTTCCAGCAGAACCTCAACGAGAAGCGCGCCCTTGAGGGCGAGCTGGCCCGCACGATCCAGACCATGCGCGGCATCCAGTCGGCGCGGGTCATGATCGCCCTGCCGCGCCGCGAACTGTTCCAGTCCCAGGCCGCCGAGCCCACCGCCGCGGTGGTCGTCGGCGTGACGGGCGGCCAGCTGACCGGCGCCCAGGTCCAGGCCATCCGCAACGTCGTCGCCTCCTCGGTGCCCAATATGAAGCCTGAGAAGGTCACCCTGACCGACACTTCGAACCGCACCCTCGCGGCCGGGAACGCCGGCGAGGGCTTCAGCTCCGCGTCGGCGGAAGAGGCGCGCGGCCAGACCGAGTCCCAGCTTCAGGCGCGCATCAAGGATATCGTCGAGGGCGTCGTGGGCGTCGGCGGCGCGCGGGTGCAGGTCACCGCCGAGATCGACCACGCCCGCTCCACCACTCAGGAGCAGCGCTACGATCCGGACGGCCAGGTCGTCCGCTCGACCTCGACCAACGGCTCGGAGAGCCAGGACACCACCGGCGCGACCGACGGCGGCGCGACGGCGACCAACAACATTCCGGGCGGCCAGGCTCCGGGCCTGACTCCGCAGGGCTCGCGCGACACCCAGAACACCGAGACCACCAACTACGAGATCTCCAACACCACCACGACCACGGTGAAGGAAGCCGGAGAGATCAAGAAGCTGGCCGTCTCGGTCGCGGTCGACGGCAAGTGGACCCCGGGCGCCAACGGCGGCGAGCCGACCTATGCGGCGCGCACCGCCGAGGAGATCGCCCAGATCAAGTCCCTGGTCGCCGCCGCCGTCGGCATCGACGAGAGTCGGGGCGACAAGATCGAGGTGCTGAACGTCCGCTTCAACCGCGATGTCGCAGCCGCGGGCGGCGAGGAGGGCGGCTCGCCCCTGTTCAACTTCACCAAGAACGACCTGATGCGCGGCGTGGAGTTGCTGGTGCTGCTGATCACCGGCCTGCTGCTGATCTTCTTCGTCCTGCGTCCGCTGCTGAAGGCCGCCACGGGCGGCGCTGGCGCGGGCGCGGGCGGCCAGCCGCAACTGGCCGGGCCCGGCGGCCAGCCGGTCACCTCGCTGCAGACCACCATCGTGGGCGGCGCGGGCTCCGCCCTGCCGCAACTGGGCGGTCCGTCCGAGATGGACCAGCGGCTCGACATCGCCCGGATCGAGGGCCAGGTGAAGGCGTCGTCGGTCAAGAAGGTCGCTGACTTCGTCGAGAAGCACCCGGAGGAATCGACTTCGATCCTCCGCAGCTGGGTGCATGAAGGCTGATGTCCGGCGCCCGCATGGTCACCAAGAAGCCTGCTGTCGATGACATCAGGAAACTGACCGGCCCCGAGAAGGCGGCCGTCATCCTGCTGTCGCTGGGCGAGGACCACACCAAGCTGTGGCAGGGGCTGGACGAGGAGGAGATCAAGGAAATCTCCCAGGCCATGGCCTCGCTGGGCACCGTCAGCGCGAGCGTCGTCGAGGAACTGCTGGTCGAGTTCGTCTCGGGCATGAGCGGCTCGGGCGCGGTCATGGGCAGCTATGAGCAGACCCAGAAGCTGCTGGCTTCCTTCATGCCCGGCGATCGCGTCGACGCCCTGATGGAGGAAATCCGCGGGCCCGCCGGCCGGACCATGTGGGACAAGCTCGGCAATGTGAACGAGGCCGTTCTCGCCAACTATCTGAAGAACG
>NZ_JAHFPF010000011.1:24912-27039 GCF_023259385.1 Brevundimonas sp.
CGGTGATCCTGTCCAAGATCAAACCTGACCACGCCGCCCGCGTGCTGACCAGCCTGCCCGAGGACTTCGCCCTGGAATGCGTGCAGCGGATGCTGCGCATGGAGCCGGTGCAGCGCGACATACTGGACAAGATCGAGCAGACCCTGCGCACCGAGTTCATGTCGAACCTGGCGCGCACGTCCAAGCGCGACAGCCACGAGCTGATGGCTGACATCTTCAACAGCTTCGACCGCCAGACCGAGGCCCGCTTCATCGGCGCGCTGGAAGAGCGCAACCGCGAGGCCGCCGAGCGCATCCGCGCCCTGATGTTCGTGTTCGAGGACCTGGCCAAGCTGGATCCGGGCGGCATCCAGACCCTGCTGCGCGCGGTCGAGAAGGACTCGCTGGGGCTGGCCCTGAAGGGCGCCTCCGAGACCCTGCGCGAACTGTTCTTCTCCAACATGTCCGAGCGTGCGGCCAAGATCATGCGCGAGGACATGGAGTCGATGGGCCCAGTCCGTCTGAAGGACGTCGATCAGGCCCAGATGGCCATGGTTCAGGTCGCCAAGGATCTCGCCGCCAAGGGCGAGATCATGCTGGTCGGCCAGGGCGGCGACGACGAGTTGATTTACTGACATGAGCGCGCAACCCGAAACGAGAGCCTTCTTCTTTGACACCGAGTTCGACGCCGGCGGCGAGGTCGTGCGCGGTTCGAGCTGGCGTCCGACCAAGCGCGCCTGGACCCAGGGCGAGGTCGAGGCGCTGGTGGCGCAGGCTTCGGTGGAGGCGCGCGAGACGGCGCTGGCCGAGATCGCCAGCATCCAGGCCATGGCCCTGTCGAGCATCGGTCAGGCGCTCGAGGCCGCGGCGCCGGCCCTGACCCAGATCGCCCAGGCTCACCGCGAACAGTCGGCCGAGCTGGCCATGGCCGCCGCCCGGGTCGTCGCCGCCGCCGCTCTGGATCGCTTCCCGGAGGCGCCGTTGCAGGCTGCGCTGGAAGCCCTGGGGCAGGAGATCGACGCCTCGCCGCGCCTGGTCATCCGCACCGGCGACCTGACCGACGAGACCCGCGCCCGTCTGCAGCAGCTGGGCGCCGACGCGGGCTTCTCGGGCATCGTCGCCTTCCGCGATGAGCCGGGCCTGCCCCCGGCCGCCTTCCGCCTGGAATGGGCCGACGGACGCGCCGACTTCGATCCCGCCGACGCTTTCGCCCGCATGGCCGAAGCGCTGAACTCCGCCCTGGCCGCCGAGGCCGGGCACGCTGAAACCCTGAACGGGAGGTCCTGATGGCGACCGACACCATGGCGTTGGAGGAGTTTCCGGACTCCACCGCCCTCGCAGAACATGAAGAGCACACCGACAAGACCGCGCACGATCTCGCGCCGGTCTTCGACGTGCCCGTCAACATCTCCGCCGTGCTGGGCAAGGCCCACATGTCCGTGGCCCAGCTGCTGAAGCTGAACCGCGGCAGCGTGCTGGAGCTGGACCGCAAGGTCGGCGAGGCGATCGACATCTTCGTCAACAACCGTCTCGTCGCCCGCGGCGAGGTGGTGGTGGTCGAGGACCGTCTGGGCGTGACCATGACGGAAATCATCAAGATCGAGGACAGCAACGCCTGATGGTGTTGCACCCGGGCCCGCGGAGCGGACCGGTGCGTAGGATTTGAAGGAGAAGACCCATGCGGCTTCTGGTGGTTGGCAGGCTCAGCGGACAGCTGGCGACGGCGGTGAAGATGGCCATGGCGCACGGCGCCAAGGTCCAGCACGTCGAGCGCGGCGATCAGGCGACGGAGCAACTGCGTCGCGGGCAGGGGGCCGACCTGCTGATGGTCGATTACCGCGTGGACATCGCCGCCCTGATCGCGGCGAACGAGAACGAGCGCATCCACGTGCCGGTGGTGGCCTGCGGCGTCGACGCCGACGCCACGGACGCGGCCAACGCCATCCGCGCGGGGGCCAAGGAGTTCATCCCCCTGCCGCCGGAAGCCGACCTGATTGCGGCGGTGCTGTCGGCGGTCGCTGACGACGAGCGCCCGATGATCTCGGCCGATCCGTCGATGAAGCACGTGATCCAGCTGGCCGACCAGGTCGCGCGCTCGGAAGCCTCGATCCTGATCACCGGCGAAAGCGGCGTCGGTAAGGAAGTCAT
>NZ_JAHFPF010000220.1 GCF_023259385.1 Brevundimonas sp.
TCGCCCTTCAGCTCGACGAAGTCGGTCAGCAGGCCCTCGACGTAGTCGACGAAGTGGGGCCGCTGCGGGTGGCGCGCGACTTGGGTCTTCATCCAGGGATCGAGCCCGCCGTAGATCTTCTTGCGCAGCTGGTCGGCCTTCTTCTTCAGGCCGTCGATCTCGGAATCGAACGAGCCGGCGGTCGAGGCGAGCAGCGACAGCTCCTCGATCTTCGCCTCCAGCTCGGCGATCGGCTTTTCGAACTCGAGGTAGTGCGTGGCCATCAAGGCGTCCGGAACTGGCGCGCCATGCGGCGCATCGGAAGGCGGCGGAACCTAGTCAGGTCAACGCCGGTGAGCAAGCGGCGGTTCAGTCATCCCTCGCCAGCGGGTGTTTTGACCGCACCATCTGGCTGAGCCGGTCGGTCGCGACGTGGGTGTAGATCTGGGTGGTGGCGATGTCGGCGTGGCCCAGCAGGGTCTGGACGATGCGCAGGTCGGCGCCGCCTTCCAGCAGGTGGGTGGCGAAGGCGTGGCGCAGGACGTGGGGGCTGACCCGGGCCGGATCGATTCCGGCGTCGATCGCCGCCTGATCCAGCAACTGGGCGAAGCGGCGCGGCGTCAGGGCGTTCTTTCCAATGGGAGACGGGAAGAGCCATGGGCTGTCGGGCGTCTGTGGCTTGCGGGCGGCGTCGCGGACGGTCAGCCAGGCCTTCACCGCCTCGCGGGCCGACGCGTTGAGCGGGGCCAGCCGTTCCTTGCCGCCCTTGCCGCGCACGATCAGCCAGGCGGGATCGCGGCGCACGGCCTCGACCTTCAGGGCCAGCAGCTCCGACACCCGCAGGCCCGAGGCGTAGGCCAGCTCGACCAGCGCCACCAGCCGGATCCCGGCGGCCCCGTCGCGGGCGGCGGAGGCGGCCAACAGGCGCTCGATCTCCTCGCGGCTCAGGGTGTGGGGCAGGGACCGGCCCTGTTTCGGGGCGTCGAGACGGCGCGAGGGATCGTCCGCCCGCCAGCCCTCGCCCAGGGCGAAGCGGTAGAACTGGCGTAACGAGGCGCGGCGGCGCGACTGGGTGGCCGGGGACAGGCCCCGCGCCGCCAGACCGGCGTACCAGGCCTCGACTGCCGTCTCGTCCGCAGCCATCAGCCCGCCGTCGACCCCGCCCTCGGCGTCGGCCAGGTCGCGGCCGTAGGCGGACAGGGTGTGGGGCGAGGCGTCGCGCTCGACCGCCATCATCTCCAGGAAGGCTTCGATCTGGGGGCTGCTCACCACGCCCCCTTCGCCGGAGCGTCGCTTCGTGTAGAGGTGACGGGAGCCATGACGTGCCTGCGCCCTTCCTCCCCGCCGTTCGCCCGCCGCCCGCACATGCGAGGCCGGCGATGACCGATTCCGAAGCGATTCCGCTGCATCAGCGCACCATAGCCCTGGTCGGGCTGATGGGGGTGGGGAAATCGACGGTCGGCCGGCGGCTGGCGCGGCGGCTGGGGCTGCCGTTCGCGGACGGCGACATCGAGATCGAGGCCGCGGCGGGGATGACCGTGTCCGACATCTTCGCCAGCCTGGGCGAGGGCGACTTCCGGGCCGGAGAGGCGCGGGTCATGCGCCGCCTGCTGGAAGGCCCCCGGCTGGTGCTGGCCACCGGCGGCGGGGCGATGCTGAACGCCGAGACCCGCGCCCTGATGAAGACCAACGCCATGACGGTGTGGATGCGGGCCGACCTGGAGACCATCGCCCAGCGGGTGGCGCGGCGGGACACCCGGCCGCTGCTGCGCGGCAAGGACCCGCTGGAGACCCTGCGGACGCTGGCCGAGGCGCGCTATCCGGTCTACGGCGAGGCCGATGTGACGGTCGACGTGGCCGGCGGCGCGCATGCGCAGGCGGTCGAGGCCATCGTGCAGGCGCTCAAGGCCCATGGGGCGGTGGAGGCGAAGACGTGACGACGACGGTTCCGGTCTCGGGCGGGGACTTCCGCCCCTATGACGTCGTCGTGGGGCGCGGCCTGCTGGGCGAGCTCGGCGCGCGGGTCGCCCCGCTGGCCAAGGGCCGCACCGTGGTGGTGACCGACGAGACGGTGGCGACCATCCATGGCCCG
The DNA here is from genome assembly GCF_023259385.1 of Brevundimonas sp. Lineage (GTDB taxonomy): Bacteria > Pseudomonadota > Alphaproteobacteria > Caulobacterales > Caulobacteraceae > Brevundimonas. The sequence goes on from NZ_JAHFPF010000220.1 coordinate 2,072, forward strand.
GCCGTCCTGAAGGCGCTGGAGGACGCGGGCGTCCGCGCCCGGCTGCTGGCCGTTCCGGCGGGGGAGGGCTCGAAATCCTTCGCCGAGCTGGAGCGGGTGCTGGACCGGATGCTGGCCTTCGGCCTGGACCGCAGCGACGTGGTGGTGGCCTTGGGCGGCGGCGTGGTCGGCGACCTGGCCGGGCTGGCGGCCGCCCTCTACATGCGCGGCGTCGACTTCGTGCAAGTCCCGACGACCCTGCTGGCGCAGGTCGACAGCTCGGTCGGCGGCAAGACGGCCATCGACACCCCGCGCGGCAAGAACCTGATCGGCGCCTTCCACCAGCCGCGGCTGGTGCTGGCCGACATCGACGTGCTGGCCACCCTGCCGGAACGGCAGCTGCGCTCGGGCTGGGCCGAGGTGCTGAAGCACGGCCTGATCTGCGACGCGGCCTTCTTCGACTGGTTGGCCGGGGACGGCGCGGCGGGAGCCAAGGGCGATGCGGCGGCGCTGGAGCGAGCCGTCGTCCGCTCGGTCGAGATCAAGAGCGCCGTGGTCGGCGAGGACGAGAAGGAGGCGGGCAGGCGCGCCCTGCTGAACCTGGGCCACACCTTCGGCCACGCGATCGAGGCGGAGCTGAGCTTCGACGAGCATCTGCTGACCCACGGCGAGGCGGTGGCGCTGGGCTGCGCCATGGCCTTCCGCTTCTCGGTCGCGACCGGGGTCTGCGCCCGGGCGGACGCCGACCGGGTCGAGGCGGTGACGGCGGCGGCGGGCCTGCCCGTGCGGCTGGCCGAGGCCGGAGCCTTCAAGGCGGAGGTCCTGATCCAGCGGATGGCGGGCGACAAGAAGGCCGAGGGCGGACGCCTGACCCTGATCCTGGCCCGCGCCATCGGCGACAGCTTCGTGGACAAGAACGTCGACCGCGCGGCCCTGGCCGCCTTCCTGAAGGCCGAGGGCGCCGCGTGAGCCGGATGATCCTGCGGACCGAGGTCCTGCAGGACCGCTTCGTGCGGCTGGAGCCGTTCACGGAGGCTCTGAAGGACGAGGTCCGGGCGGCGCTGGACTGCGATCCGGCGGCCTGGGACATCATGGTCAGCGCCGCCTATGGGCCGCATTTCGAGGCCTGGTGGGCGTCGGCCCTGTCCGCCATGGCGGGGGGGAGCCGGATCGCCTGGGCCGTGCGGCGCAAGGCGGACGGCGCCCTGGTCGGCACGACCAGCCTGTACGAGATCAAGCCCGACTATCGTCGGTGTGAGCTGGGCTCGACCTTCTACCGGCCCGAGGCGCGGGGCGGGGCGGTCAATCCGGCCTGCAAGCGCCTGCTGCTGGGCCACGCCTTCGACGCGGGCGCGGTGCGGGTCGAGATCATCACCGACGCCCTCAACCCCGCCAGCGGCGCGGCGATCCGCAAGCTGGGCGCTCGGGACGAAGGGGTGTTGCGCAAGCACAAGATCACCTTCACCGGCCGCATCCGCGACACGGCCCAGTTCGCGATCCTGGATGAGGACTGGCCCGAGGTGCGGGCGAAGCTGGACGCGCGGCTGGCGGCCTTCGGCTAGTCCACCGCGCGGCAGTCGGTGGGCGGCTGGCCGTCGGCGGTCCAGGTGGCCAGGATGCCCTTGCCGCGCAGTTCATAGCCGGAGGCGCGGTACCAGATGCCGTCCGCCGAGCGTTCCTGGAACAGGTCGACCGCCTCGCCGCCGGAGTTGCGCACGGTGGCCATCTGGCGCGGATTGTCGAAATCGACCGAGAGGCGTTCGCTGTTGGCGCACAGGTAGACGGTGCGGATGACGCGGTTCAGGGCGCGGTCCTGGACCTCGGCCCCGGTGCGGCGGCGCGCGGTCTGGGCCTCCTGCGCCCGCTCGCGCACCGAATCGCCGTCGCTCGGAGCCTCGGAGGGCTTCGGTCCGCAGGCCGCCGCCGCCATCAGGACGACGAGAGCCGGGGCGATCAGGATCTTCATGCGGAGCAAGCCTTGCCGTTACAGGGTCGGCGGATCAACGCGCCGTGTCGGACGCCGTTCCTTTGCGCCGGGCGCGGAAGAAGGACCGCAGCAGGTCGCCCCCCTCGGCCGCCAGAAGGCCGCCCTGGACGGCGGGCCGCCAGTGGCAGGTGGGCTGGTCGAAGAAGCGCGGGCCGTGGGCCACGGCGCCGCCCTTGGGATCGTCCGCCCCCCAGACCACGCGGCCGATGCGGGCGTGGCTGATGGCCCCGGCGCACATGGCGCAGGGCTCCAGCGTCACATAGAGGGTCAGGCCGGTGAGCCTGTAGTTGCCCAGCTTTTGAGCCGCCGCGCGCATCGCCACGATCTCGGCGTGGGCGGTCGGATCGTGGGCGCCGATGGGGCCGTTTCGGCCTTCCGCGACCACTTCGCCGGTGGATTCATCGACGATGACGCAGCCCACTGGGGTCTCGCCCGCGTCCGCCGCCGCTTGCGCACAGGCCAAGGCCATGTGCATGAACCGCTCATCATGGCCTTCCATCCCCGAGACAACGACAAGAAGCCGCGCCCGCGTCAAGATGACAGCCGCGACGGCCCCCGCAAACCCTACGTCAAACGCGTCGAAGGCGCGGAGGACGCGCGCGGCCCCGCCAAGGGCAAACCCTTCGCCAAGGGCCCCCGCAAGGACGGGCCGGGCGGCGACAAGCCCGCCGGCAAGTTCGGCTCCAAGCCCGGCGGGAAGCCGGGCGGCAAGCCCACCGCCGACGAGGCGCCCAAGCGCAGCGAGCGGATCGCCAAGGCCATGGCCCGGGCGGGCATCGCCTCGCGCCGCGAGGTCGAGCGCCTGATCGGCCTGGGCAAGGTGGCGGTGAACGGAAAGATCCTGGACACGCCCGCGACCCTGGTGACCCGCGACGACGTGATCACGGTCAACGGCAAGCCGATCGGCGCCGCCCAGGCGACCCGCGTCTGGCGCTATCACAAGCCCGCCGGCCTGGTGACCTCGCACAACGACCCGCAGGACCGCCCGACGGTGTTCGACGCCCTGCCCAGCAACCTGCCGCGGGTGATCTCGGTCGGCCGCCTGGACCTGAACACCGAGGGCCTGCTGATCCTGACCAACGACGGCGAGCTGAGCCGCGCGCTGGAGCTGCCGCAGACCGAGCTGGTGCGTCAGTACCGCGCCCGCGCCCGGGGTCGGGTGACCCAGCTGCAGCTTGATTCGCTGAAGGACGGCGTGACCGTGGACGGCGTCCGCTACGGCCCGATCGAGGCCCGGCTGGAGAAGGCCGTCGAGAAGAGCGACAGCGAGGGCCGCGGCCCCGCCAACCTGTGGATCAGCGTCTCGATCACCGAGGGCAAGAACCGGGAAGTCCGCAAGGTGCTGGAGCACCTGGGCCTGACCGTGAACCGCCTGATCCGCCTGGCCTATGGTCCGTTCCAGCTGGGCACCCTGCCGATCGGCTCGGTCGAGGAGGTCGGCCCGCGGGTGATCCGCGAGATGCTGGCCGAGCACATCCGCCCCGAGAACCTGCCCACCGGCAACACGGTGTCGACGCCCGCGCCGATCCCGGGCCGCCGGACCTCGGCGCCGATCGTCAAGGGCGCGTCCGGCTCGGCCATGTCCGACCCCTCGCGCAAGCCCAGCCGCACCCGCGCGGCCGAGGCCGCCTCGGGCGAAGGCGGCGAGACCGGCCGCCGGGCGCCCAAGGGCGAGGGCTGGGCCAAGGCCAAGCCCAAGTTCGAGCACAGCAAGACCTTCAAGCCCCGCGAACGCACCGCGGCCGCCAAGCCCGAGGACGGCGACCGGGGCGAGCGGCCGAAGCGCGCCTTCACTCCGCGGGCCGCCCAGTTCATCGACAAGCCGCGCGGCGCCGGCGGGCCTCGCAGCTCGGCGGGCAAGCCGGGCGCCAAGCCGGCCTTCGGAGCCAAGCCCGCGTTCGGCGCCAAGCCGGGCGGCAAGCCC
>NZ_JAHFPF010000221.1 GCF_023259385.1 Brevundimonas sp.
GGCCATCGCGGCCGGCGCCAGCGTGGCCATGATGGGCTCGATGTTCGCGGGCACGGACGAGAGCCCGGGCGAGGTCTTCCTGTACCAGGGCCGGTCCTACAAGTCGTACCGCGGCATGGGCTCGGTCGGGGCCATGGGCGCCGGTTCGGCGGACCGCTACTTCCAGAAGGAAGTGGAGACCCAGAAGCTGGTGCCCGAGGGCATCGAGGGCCAGACCCCGTACAAGGGTCCGATCGCGCCGGTGCTGCACCAGATGGTCGGCGGCCTGCGGGCGGCCATGGGCTATGTCGGCGCCGCCACCATCGCCGACTTCCAGGAGAAGGCGCGCTTCGTGCGCATCACCGGGGCGGGGCTGCGGGAAAGCCACGTCCATGACGTGATGATCACGCGAGAGGCTCCGAACTATCGGCAGGGCTAAACAGGAGAGCGCAAGCCATGGATATGTCGCCTGAATTCATCCTCCTGGCCTTCACGCTCATCCTGGCCCTGGTCCAGATCGGCGCGGCGGCGATCGCCCGCACCGCCGAACTGGGCGCCAAATGGAACGCGGGCCCGCGCGACGGAGACAATCCGCCGCCGGGCAAGCTGGCCGGGCGCCTGATGCGGGCCCAGGCCAATCTGTTCGAGACCCTGCCGCTGTTCATCGCCGCCGTGATCATGGCGCATATCGCCGGTAAGGACGGGACCACCGTCACCTTCATCGGCACGCATCTCTATTTCTTCGGGCGGCTGCTCTACGTGCCGCTCTACGCCTTCGGCGTCCCCGTCGTCCGCTCGCTGATGTGGGTCACCGCCACCGTCGGGCTGGTGATGGTGATCGTCGCCCTGTTCGTCTGAAAGACCTGAATTGACCCCAGCCGCCCGCCTCGCCGCCGCCGCCTCGATCTTGGACAGCATCGCCCAGGGCCGTCAGCCGGCGGAAGCCGTTCTCAAGACCTGGGGGACCGCGAACCGCTACGCCGGGTCCAAGGACCGCAAGGCCATCGCCGACCGCGTCTACAAGGTGCTGCGCGCCCGCGGACGGCTGGTCTGGGCCATGGGCGGCCGCGAGGACGGCCGGGCGCTGGTGATCAGCTCCCTGAGCCTGATCGACGCCCTGCCGCTGGATGAGATCGAGGCCCTGCACGCCGGCGACGGCTATGGCCCGCGCCCGCTGTCGAAGCAGGAGCGCGCGCGCCTGACCGCCGCCGGTGAAGGCGAACTGCCGGGCTGGGTGGCCTCGGGCCTGCCCGAGTTCGCGGTGGAGGACTTCAAGGCGACCTTCGGCGACCGCTGGGCCGAGGAGGCGCGCGAGCTGATGGCCCCGCGCGCGCCGATCGACCTGCGCGTCAACGGCCTGCTGGCGACCGTTTCGGACGTGGAGGCCGAGCTGCGCGCCGCCGGATTGACCCCGGAGCCGACGCCGTTCTCGGCCTTCGGCCTGCGCCTGCCCAGCGAGCCGCCGCCCAATGTGCAGGCGCAGGACGCCTTCAAGACCGGCCATATCGAGATCCAGGACGAGGGCAGCCAGATCGTCTCGTGGCTGGCGGGCGCCCAGCCCGGCATGACCGTGGTCGATTATTGCGCCGGCGGCGGCGGCAAGACCCTGGCGCTGGCGCAAGCCATGCAGGCGCAGGGCACCCTGGTCGCCTGCGACGTGGTGCAGAAGCGGCTCGACAACATCCGTCCCCGCCTGACCCGCGCCGGCGTGGCGGCGGACCTTTGCCTGCTGGGCCAGAACGGCGGCGGTGTCGAGGACCTGAACGGCAAGGCCGACCTGGTCTTCGTCGATGCGCCCTGCAGCGGCTCGGGCACCTGGCGGCGCCGTCCCGAGGACGCCTGGCGGCTGACCCCGGACGAGGTCGAGCGCCTGCACGCCCTGCAGGTCCGCATCCTGTCGCAGGCCTCGCAACTGGTGAAGCCGGGCGGGCGTCTGGTCTATGTCACCTGTTCGATGCTGAGCCGCGAGAACGAGGCTTCAATCGCCGCGTTCGAAGCGGCCCATCCGGCGTTCGCGCCGCTGCCGGTCGCCACGGCCCTGTCGGACGCGGGCCTGACCCCCGCCGCGGCCGAGACCCTGGCGGCGAAGGCCGACGGACACCGCCTTCGAATGTCCCCGGCCTCGACCCAGACCGACGGCTTCTTCGTCGCCCTGTACGAGCGCGCCGCATGACCGGCGACTGGCGCATGGAGCGATACGGCGACGTCTCGGTCCTCTGCGTCATGGCGGCCCCGGCGGAGTACGGCGCCCATCTGCAGGCCCGCATCCGGCCCTTGATGACGGGCGTCGGCCCGGTCGAGGCTGCGGTCGTGCTGACCGCGACGCTGGCCCGGCTGGAGGCGAGGGGAGACCTGCCCGACCTGATCGTCTCGCTGGGCTCGTGCGGGTCTCCGACGCTGGAGCATGCGGCGGTCTATCAGGCGGCCTCGGTCGGCTATCGCGACATGGACGCCAGCGCGCTCGGGTTCGAGAAGGGCCGCACGCCGCTGCTGGACCTGCCCGCCGTCCTGCCGCTGCCCTGTCCGATCCCGGGCGTGCCGACCGCCACCCTGTCCACCGGCGCGGGGGTGATCAGCGGCGCGGCCTATGACGCCATCGAGGCCGAGATGGTCGACATGGAGACCTTCGCCCTGCTGCGTTCGGCCCAGGCCTTCGGCGTGCCGCTGGTCGCGCTGCGGGGGGTGTCGGACGGCCGCGCCGAGCTGAAGGCTCTGGAGGACTGGACCTCGACCCTGCACCACGTCGACGAGGCCCTGGCCGCCGCCCTGGACCGGCTGACCGGCGTGCTGGAGGCCGACGGCCTCGCCGCCCTTGCCATTGCCGCTTCAGGCGGCCAAGACCCCGCCCATTCCACGCCCTCCCCGGAATCGCTCACGCCATGACCACGACCGCCTCGCACCAGAAAGTCCTGATCGTCGACTTCGGCAGTCAGGTGACACAGCTGATCGCCCGGCGCCTGCGCGAGGCGAGCGTCTATTGCGAGATCCACCCCTACGCCAAGGCCGAGGCCGCGATGGCGGCGATGAGCCCGGCGGCGATCATCCTGTCCGGCGGACCCGAGAGCGTGCACGAGGAGGGCAGCCCCCGCGCCCCGCAGGCGGTGTTCGAGGCGGGCGTGCCGGTGCTGGGCATCTGCTACGGCGAGATGACCATGTGCGAGCAGCTGGGCGGCAAGGTCGAGGGCGGCCATACCCGCGAGTTCGGCCGCGCCGAGATCACCGTCGAGAAGGCTTCGCCCCTGCTGGAGGGCCTGGCCCCCGTCGGCGAGGAAGAGACGGTGTGGATGAGCCACGGCGACAAGATCGTCGCCATCCCCGAGGGCTTCGACGTCGTCGCCTCGTCGTCGGGGTCGCCCTATGCGGTGATCGCCGACGAGACCCGCCGCTTCTACGGCGTGCAGTTCCACCCGGAGGTGATGCACACCCCGCGCGGCCACCAGATGCTGAAGAACTTCACCCACGGCATCGCGGGCCTGAAGGGCGACTGGACCATGGCGGCCTATCGCGACGAGAAGATCGCCCAGATCCGCGAACAGGTCGGCGACGCCAAGGTGATCTGCGGCCTGTCGGGCGGCGTGGACTCCTCGGTCGCGGCCGTGCTGATCCACGAGGCCATCGGCGACCAGCTGACCTGCGTGTTCGTGGACACCGGCCTGCTGCGCAAGGATGAGGCCAAGCAGGTCACCACCCTGTTCCGCGAGCACTACAACATCCCGCTGATCCACGTTGATGCGTCGAAGGAATTCCTGGGCGAGCTGGCCGGCCAGTCGGACCCGGAGACCAAGCGCAAGACCATCGGCCGGGTCTTCATCGAGATCTTCGACCGCGAGTCCGCCAAGATCGAGGGCGCCGCCTTCCTCGCCCAGGGGACCCTCTATCCGGACGTGATCGAGAGCGTCTCGTCGTCCAGCGGCAAGGCCCACGTCATCAAGAGCCACCACAACGTCGGCGGCCTGCCGGACTATATGAAGCTGAAGCTGGTCGAGCCGCTGCGCGAACTGTTCAAGGACGAGGTCCGCGCCCTGGGCCGCGAACTGGGCCTGAGCGACGCCTTCGTCGGCCGCCATCCCTTCCCGGGACCGGGCCTGGCCATCCGCATCCCCGGCGAGATCACGCCGGAGGCCGTCGAGACCCTGCAACAGGCCGACGCCATCTATCTGGACGAGATCCGCAAGGCGGGCCTGTACGACGACATCTGGCAGGCCTTCGCCGTGCTGCTTCCGGTCAAGACGGTCGGCGTCATGGGCGACGCCCGCACCTACGAGAAGGTTCTGGCCCTGCGCGCGGTGAGCTCCACAGACGGCATGACCGCCGACTTCTACCAATTCCCCTGGGACGTCCTGGGCAAGACCGCCACGCGCATCATCAACGAGGTGCGGGGCGTGAACCGGGTGGTCTACGACGTGACGTCCAAGCCCCCCGGCACGATCGAGTGGGAGTAAGGGCGCAGCCGCCGCCAAATTATCCCGGATGAGCGTTTCGATGAACCCGTCGGCCTACCTTGGGACGTCGCCGGTTGATCCGGATCAAGGTCGTGGGACCCGCGACCTTTCATGGGACGGGGAGCGGAGCCGTCAGCATGACCCGGATCAATTCAGAGACGCATCGGCGCAAGGTGGTCAGCGCCGAAGTGGCGGCGGACCTGATCGCTCCGGGCACGACGATCGGCCTCAGCGGCTTCACCGGAGCCGGCTATCCCAAGAGCGTGCCGGCCGCCCTGGCGGCGCGCATCCAGCGGGCGCACGGGCGGGGCGATCCCTTCCAGGTCCGCGTCTGGACCGGGGCGTCCACCGGTCCCGAGCTCGACGGGGCCCTGGCCGAGGCTGACGGGATCGAGTTCCGGCTGCCCTATAACTCCGATCCCGTCGCGCGCGAGAAAATCAACCGCGGCGAGATGGAATATTTCGACATGCACCTGAGCCAGGTCGCGCCCGCCGCCTGGCAGGGGATCCTGGGGCCCCTCAAGCAGATCTAGAATTCGATCGCATGGAGAGCTTAGGTCTCACAATCCACTACGCACGACTCTGGCGATACCGGTGCGATGGGCCGCCGCATGCGGACTGGAAGCCGCTTTCGCTTGGGCTAGGCAAGGCGTTGCGAGGCTATCAAGCGGAGCCTGCGGCGACCTGTCGCAACATCCGGCAAGCGCGACCAAAGCGCGAGTCTGATGACGCTGGGCGCCTCCGACTGTCTGGTTGACTGGCCGAAGTAGGGCCGGCTGCATTCAATGCCCGACGGGGTTTCGGCCAAGCTTGACTGCGCGCGCTTCGTCCAGCGGGGGCGTTGTGTGCACAAGACCCCGGTAGCGAAACCGTCCGTGGACCGCGCGGTCCTTACGCGTTCGACGCGAATCTATCGCTTGCGAAGCGAGGGGTTCGAAGGAAGGATGCCTCCAGTTCTGGGGCGTCCGAATGATGATTGCGGTTCTGCGGATGGCGGCTGTGGCTCTCCTTCTGGCGGGATGTAGACAATCGGATTCGACTATATGCCAGCTTGCGTCTGGGCATGATGGCGCGAGCGCCGGCGTCGCCTCCAGCCCTGTCGATGAACCCTCAACATCCCTCGGCCGCGCGCAGGGTTGTCTGCGGCGCGCGGCCTATCGCGAAGCCAGGTCCTCGAAGTCTGCGAACTATGCGGCGGAGGAAGCCCTGCGGCGCTGTGCGGACCTGGTCACGATCACCAGCGCGCAGGCGGCGGCCGCCGAGGAGCCGGTCGGGCTGATCGATGAACACTTCAACCTGGTGCGACGCCCTCGTCTGATGGCCGAGGAAAGGGAGAGGCTCTTCCGGTTCGCCTTGGATCGGGTGATCGAGAAGCGATCCGGAATCTGCAGGTAGTTCTACATATTTTCTTGTTCGTGGATCGGGTGCCTGGTCCATTTGTTGGGAGATGAGGTGCCGTGTCGTACGATTACAGTGACCTTGCGGATCTTCCTAAAAACGTTCTTGATAAGATACAAGTA
>NZ_JAHFPF010000012.1 GCF_023259385.1 Brevundimonas sp.
CCCGCGCCTCGCCCCCGTCCCCTCGCGTGGCCATGGTCGCCGCCAACCCCGAGGATCGCCCCTCCGCCCAGAGCGCCCGCTACTATTCGGTGCATCGCCAGAACGGGCGCGAACCCGACGCCCTGACCCTGCCCCAGCCGACCTATGTCGACGCCCTGGCCATCACCACGCCCGTGACCATTGCATCCCAGGACCTCGCCCAGCCGGAGCAGGCCCCGACCCTGATCCGCGACGCCCAGGGCCGTGTCCGCGCCCAGCCCGCCGCGCCGGAAGGGGATTATCAGTGAGCGACACCGTGGCCGTGTCGCGCCTGCCCGATCTGATCGCCCTCGCTGAAGAAGGGTCGAGCGAGAAGCGCCGGGCCCTGCTGCGCGAACTGACCGAGCATTTCTTCGGTTCGCCCGCGCGCACCGCGACCGAAGACACCCTCTACGGCGCCGTCCTGGCCAAGCTGGCCGACGATATGGAGACGGCCGTCCGCGCGGAGCTCTCCAGCCGCTTCGCCAACACCCCGGATGCGCCCCACGCCCTGATCCGCCGCCTGGCCAATGACGAGGCCGCCGTCGCCGGCGCCGTCCTGGCCCACTCGCCCGTGCTGACCGACGAGGACCTGCTGGGCGTCGTGCGCAACCATGGCCAGGATCACCTGCGCGCCGTCTCGGCACGCCCTTCGGTCTCCGAAGCCATCTCCGAGGTCATTGTCGAGCGCGGTGACGACGAGACGCTCGGGACCCTGCTGCGCAACGACGGCGCCCGCCTGTCGCGCAAGGCCTCCGAGGTCGCCGTCGAGCGGGCCAAGGCCAATCCGGCCCTGCATGACGCCACCGTCTCTCGCGCGGGCCTGCCGGCCGACCTGCTCAACGACATGTATTTCGTCGTCGAGGCGCGGCTGCGGAACCAGATTCTCGAACAGAACGCCCGCATGGATCCGGCCCTGCTGGACGCCGCGCTCGCCGCCGGCCGCGCGCGCGTGGCCACCGACGACGGCGCACTGCCCGCCGATTATTCGGAATGCCTCGCCTACGTCGAGGAGCTGAAGGCCGCTGGGCAACTGACGCCCCAGATGCTGGCTCGCTTCCTCCGCTCGGGCGGTCGGACGTCCTTCCTGATCGCCCTGGCCCAGCTGTCGGACATCGACTTCCACACCGCGCGCCAGATCGTCGATCGACGCGAACTCGACGCCCTCGCCGTGGTCTGCAAGGCGGCCGATCTCGATCGCGCCCTGTTCCTCACCTACGCCGTGGTCCTGTTGAACGACGACGGCGACGCCATGGCCAAGGCCCACTCCTACGCCCGCATGTACGCCGAACTCAGCCGCGAGGCGGCGCTCCGCACCCTGCGCTTCTGGCGCATGCGCCGCGGCGCTCAGGCCGCATAACGAGTGGCTGGTGTTTGCAAATTCTCTGGTCGCGGAAGGGCGGCGCGAACGGCGCGGTCGCACGCTGGTGGCCAGCCACTAATCACTGGCCACTAGTCACTTCACACGCGCAAACGCCCGCCGGAGCGATCCGGCGGGCGTCTTCGTCTGTCCTTGCGGACGCTTACTTCTTGGCGCGGGTCGCGGTGCGGGCCGGCTTGCGGCCGCCCTGGCCCAGGCCCATCTGCTTGGCCAGATCCGAACGCGCCTTGGCGTAGTTCGGAGCGACCATCGGATAGTCCTTCGGGAGGTTCCACTTGGCGCGGTATTCCTCGGGGCTCATGTTGTACTTGGTGCGCAGGTGGCGCTTCAGCGACTTGAACTTGCGACCGTCTTCCAGGCAGATCAGATAATCCGGCGTGATCGACTTGCGGACCGGAACGGCGGGCTCGCGGGGTTCCGGCTCCGGCTCGACCGCACCGGTCGAAACCTGCGACAGCGCCGCGTGGATGCTCGAAATCAGGCCAGGAACTTCCGAAGCCTGCACGTTATTGTTGCCGACATAGGCCGACACGATATCGGCGGTCATCTCGAGCAGTTGCGAAGTCTCTTCCATAGCCATCCCGCCTACAATCTCTGTTCGGTTCGACTGAATCAGCATCGACCAATCGTCGGCGCTTTGAATAGAGAGCTTCTGTTTTGAAAGCAATGGCGGGGTGTCAGCACCTCAAATCTGATGAGGCACCACGGCTCGATCGTTCAGCGACCGAAGTTTTCCGCCAACGCCAGCATCGCCGCGCGCTCCGGGGCCGAATAGTCGTCCACCCCCTCCTCCTCGCCGTCCCGGATCGCCCTGAGTAGAGCGGGGGTCAGGGCTGAAGACAGCGACCAGTTCCAGTAGCGCAGGACCGTTTGCGCCCGGTCAACGGCCAGCATCTCATAGGTGATCTGCACGCGTTCCCAGACCGGATCGGGAGAGCCGTCCAACAGAGCTTCAGGACGCCGCATGGATCGCCACAGCAACTGAAGCTCGCCCCGTCCAAGCCCCGTGGCCTTGCACAGGATGGCCAGCGGCTCGCCGCCCGGATCGCCCAGGATCTTGGCCCCGGTGATCGGCTTCACCCCGGACAGGTAGGCGATCTCGGTCGCGATCTCTCGCGACAGCCCCATCTGGCCCGCGGCGGCCACCGCCTCCTCCAGGCCACCGTAAGGGCTCTTGGCGATGGCGGCGCGGTTCCGCTGGCGGCGCTCGATGAACTGCAGCGCCTTGCGCGACACCGGGTCCTGCCAGCCTTCCTCGGCGGCCATGGCGAAGACGTCCTCGGACACCTCCTGCATCACCTCCCGGGACACGGCGAACCGCTGCAGGATGGTCCGGCGATCCTCCGGGCCGCTCCACCAGAACATGACGTAGGCGCCCGACGGACGCAGCTCAGGCCGTTTCAGCAGGTGGGCGCACAGGTGCCGGTCCGTCCGGCTCAGGCTCACCACCCCTTCGACCGCCACCTGGCTCAGCCGCGCCGTCGTGTTGCGCAGCACCGCCTCGATGACCTGGCTCTCGCCGAAACTCAGCAGGGTCTCGCTGACCACCTCCGACAGGCCGCGACGGCTGGCCATCAGGAAGCGGTGCTCGACCTCGGCGTCCCGCGCGCAGGCGACCAGATCGGCGTCGGACAGCGACGCGCATTGCTCGATCAGCAGGCCGGCGATCTGCGGTTCGTCACGCAGCAGCATCCGCGCCAGCGCGTTGGGCAGCTCCGCCAGCGGGGCCAGTCGCGCGGCCACCCTGCGCCGGTCTTCCGGAGAGGCCAGCCGCAGCATCTCGACCAGCAGGTCGCCGGTCACCGACCGTTCGAACGCATTGATCCGGCTGGCCGGCAGGGACACCACGTCCGCCAGTCGTTTCAGCAGCGCGTGGCGTGCGCGAAGCCCGGCGACGGGCGCGGTCTCCTCGGGCTGGGCAGCGGGCTCGGACATATCGTGCCCACGATAGATCGCGCGCGGTTAACCGCCTGTGACGACCGCCGGCCTCCGACAACCTAGGGTAAAGCCTGTTCATCAGTCGCCGAGAAGCGCCAGCAGTTCGGCCTCCGGCAGGTTGGGATCGGCCAGCGGATTGGCGCTCACCTGCCCGTACCAGTCCGGCGAAACCTGCGGACGCGGGCGCGAGAAGCGGATCCAGTCCGCCTCCAGGATCATATCCACAGGCGCGTCGCGATTGACCTCGCGGTTGATGACCTCCGGATTCTCAGGTCCCGGCGGAACGGCGTCGCTGGTCGTGTAGGCGATCAGCCCGACCTGCATCACCGGGCTGTTCTCCATTCGATAGAAGCGGTCGCGCACCCGCCAATGGGTCTCGCCCTCCGGCCGCGCCAGGGCGATCAGCACCATGCCGACCCGCACCAGCCGCAACTCGACCCATCCCGTCGGGAACGGCCGTAGCTTGAGCGAGGAATAGCTGTTGAAGGTGGATTTGGTCTCCGTCATCGGCTCGCCGGCGACATGACCCACGCCGGTGGTGATGAAGTGCCAGTTCTCGGCCCTCGGCGCCCATTGCGCGGCGCTCAATCGGCTGGGGACCCGCGTCATCAGCCCGCCCAGCGACCAGGTCCCGCCGGGGATATCGCCCGCATGGCCGCGCACCCTCACCCGGGCGCGGACGTCGAAATCGCCCCGCACCTCACGGAACAGAAAGGGCGCGTTCAGGTCGCGCACCCAGGCCGAATGATAGGGCTCCAGATGCAGCGCGCCCGGTGTGCTCTCGCCGACATCCAGGGCCTTGATCTTGTCGGGCCAGCCAAAGGTCTGGTCGAAGCGGCTCCAGCCGGTCAGCGCCCCGTCGTTGAACTCGTCCGACAAGGTCGTCAGGTCGTCCTGCGCCAGGGCGGGCGAGGCGGCGAGCAGGCTCAGACAGGCGAGAAGGGCGCGCATGACCGCTCCATCGACGAACAAGGGTCCGCCAATGCGCCGCGCCGCGCCCATCCTGTAAAGTTAAGCTTCGGTCAGGTTCGACCCGCTTCCGCCATGCGCCTGAAACGAACCGGTAACAGACCCGCCTACAGCCCCTCGAACAGGGCCGTCGACAGATAGCGCTCGGCGAAGCTCGGGATGATCGCCACCACTGTCTTGCCCGCGTTCTCCTCGCGCGCCGCGACCCGGAAGGCGGCCGTCAGCGCGGCGCCCGACGAGATGCCGACCGGGATGCCCTCGAGCCGCGCCGCCTTGCGCGCCATCTCGAAGGCGTCCTCGTTCGACACCTGTTCGACGCCGTCGATGACCGAGCGGTCGACGATGGTCGGGATGAAGCCCGCGCCGATCCCCTGGATCTTGTGCGGCCCCGGCTCGCCGCCCGACAGCACGGGCGAGGCGGTCGGTTCGACCGCGATCATCTGCACCGAGGGCTTGCGCGCCTTCAGGGCCTGGCCGACGCCTGTGATTGTGCCTCCCGTGCCCACGCCGGCGATGATGATGTCGACCGCGCCGCCCGTGTCGGCCCAGATTTCCTCGGCCGTGGTCTCGCGGTGGATGGCGGGGTTGGCGGGATTGTCGAATTGGGCCGGGCTCACGGCGCCGGGCGTCCGCTCGATCAGGTCCTGCGCCATGGCGATCGCGCCCTTCATCCCCTTCTCGGCCGGGGTCAGAACCAGCTCCGCGCCCAGCAGGGCCAGCATCTTGCGGCGCTCGATCGACATGCTCTCCGGCATGACGAGGATCAGCTTGTACCCCTTGGCCGCCGCCACGAAGGCCAGGGCGATCCCGGTGTTGCCGCTCGTCGGCTCGATCAGCACGCTGCCCGGCCCGAGCTTCCCGGCCTGCTCCAGCGCCTCGATCATGGCCACGCCGATCCGGTCCTTCACCGAGGCGATCGGGTTGAAGAACTCCAGCTTGGCCAGCACCCGCGCCTTGGGCTGATATTCGGCCGACAGGCGCGGCAGCCCCACCAGCGGCGTGTCGCCGATCGTGTCGATGATGGAGTCATAGATCTTGCCGCGGCCCGATTTGCGGTGGCGGCTGGCGTCGTACGAAGCGTCGGTCATGGGGAGGTTTCCGGGCGGCGATCAGAGCGTGACATTAAAGCACGTTCTGCGGGACTGAACCTCTCCGATCTGGGGTAGGCGCGTCATGACGCAAGGGCCGGATGAAGCCTTCGCGGTCAGCGTGGCGCCCGTTCAGGCGATCAGAACTCCTGCCAGCCGTCCTCTTGCACCGCCCCGCCCGCCGCGCCGCCGCCGGCGAAAGCGACGATACGGGCCCGTTCGCGCATCAATGGCGCGGGCGGAGCCGCGCGGGGCCGAAGGGTGTGCACCGTCGGCGTCGCGGCTCCCGTCCGGGTTCCCGTCTCGAAACGTTCGACCAGGGCCGCCAGTTGCGCGGCCTCGGTCTTCAGGTTCGCCGCCGCCGCCGTGGTCTCCTCGACCATGGCCGCGTTCTGCTGGGTGACCTGATCCATCTGGTTCACCGCGCTGTTGACCTGCTGCAGGCCCGTCGCCTGCTCCTGCGCCGAGGCCGAGATTTCGGACACCAGCGCGTCCATCTCCGCGACCCGCACGACAATGGCCGACAGGGCCGATCCGGCTTCGTCCACCAGCTTCACCCCCGCCGCGACCTGGCTGGTCGAGGCCGAGATCAGCGCCTTGATCTCCTTGGCGGCCTCCGCCGACCGCTGGGCCAGGGATCGAACTTCCGACGCCACGACCGCGAAGCCGCGACCGGAGTCTCCGGCCCGGGCCGCCTCGACCCCCGCGTTCAGCGCCAGCAGATTGGTCTGGAAGGCGATCTCGTCGATCACCCCGATGATCTCGCCGATCTGCACCGAGCTCTTCTGGATTTCATCCATGGCGGAGATGGCGTCGCGCACGACTTCGCCCGAGCGTTCCGCTTCCGAGCGCGCGCCCGCCGCCGCGGTCGAGGCCTGCCGGGCGCCCTCGGCGCTGCGCTTCACGGTGGCGGTGATTTCGTCCAGCGCTGCGGCGGTCTCTTCCAGCGAGGCGGCCTGCTGCTCGGTGCGGCGCGACAGGTCGTCGGAGGCCGACGAGATCTCGTCCGATCCGCCGCGCAATCCGCCGACCGCCTCCGTCACCTGCGTCAACGCCGCGCGCAAGCTGCCGACCGCCGAGTTGTAGTCCTCGCAGATGCGTTGGTGCCCGCCGCTCATCTGACCCTCGATCGAGGTCGTCAGATCGCCGTCCGACAGACGCGACAGGCTGGAGGCCAGGGATTCGACCAGCATCGTCTGCGCCTGTTCCGCCTCGATCCGCGTGGCCTCGTTCCGGCGGCTCTCCTGTTCCTCTCGGGTGATGTCGACGGCCAGCTTGATGACCCGAACCGGGCGACCGTCCGCCCCCATGATCGGATTGTAGGAGGCCTGCAGCCAGATCTCGCGGCGCCCCTTGGCCAGCCGCCGGAACTTGCCGGCCGCGAACTGCCCCTCGTTCAACGCGCGCCAGAAGGCCGCGTACTCGGCCGAGGCCGCCTCGTCGGCGTCCATGAAGGTGCGGTGGTGCGCGCCCCGGATCTCATCCAGGCTGTAGCCCATCGCCAGCAGGAAATTCTCATTTGCGTTGATGATGGTGCCGTCGAGATTGAACTCGATCACCGCCTGCGAGCGGCCGATCGCCGCCATCCGCCCTTCAAGTTCGGACACCTTGTCCAGCAGTTCAGTGTTCTGACGACGCCCGGTGAACATGACAGCCTCCCGCATCGGGCGATCACAATCGCGTCACCACCCATGATTGTATGCTGCTGCTCGGTGGCTTTACGATTGGTTGTCCAAGTCTCGCGGATAAACCCGTAGGTTGCTATTAACCCTCAAGTAATCAGCCCTGACCGGACAAGACCGCCCGGGCCGGATCGAAGCTCACGACTTCGCGAATCGTGATCATGCTCTTGAAGGCTCGAACATGAGTGTCGGTGGTCATCTCTCGTTGGCAGAAGGCTTCGTACTCCGCCATAGACCGCACTGAGACATTCAGCAGGAAATCCGTCTCTCCCGTCACGTCCCAACACGCCTGGATTTCCGGACTGGCGGCCATGGCGGCCTTGAAGGCGTCGGTGTGGCGGCGTTCCTGGGTGTTCATCTCCACCAGCACATGCAGCACGATGCGGGGCTCCACCCGCGCCGGATCGACCACCGCCACGTCGGCGACGATCACCCCCTCGGCCCGCAACCGGCGCAACCGGCGCAGAACCGCTGACTCCGACAGCCCTACGGCCTCGGCCGTCACCCGGGCCGGCTCCAGATTGTTGCGTCGGACGCGTGCGAGCAGCTTGTGGTCAAACGCATCGAGGGTGACGAATTCCGTCATATACAGGACCTTCATGACGATTTCAGTCGCACTGGAACCTGAAATCGCCGGGAAGCGCAACCGGTTCCGGACTATGCTTTCCTTATGTACATGACCGCCGCCCGCCGCTCCCTGTCCTCCCCCGCCTTCCTGGCGGCCATGCCCTACCTGGCGTTGCTGCTGGGAATGGTGTCGCTGGCGATCGGCACGTCGTACGCCAAGCAGCTCTTCCCTGTCGTCGGCGCCGAAGGGACCTCGGCCCTGCGTGTCGGCCTGTCCGCCCTGGTGCTGGTCACGATCTGGCGGCCGTGGCGGTTCCGCCTGAACCGCGCCGACGCCGGACGGGTGCTGCTCTATGGCCTGGTGCTGGGTCTGATGAACCTCAGCTTCTACATGTCCCTGCGCACCATCCCCCTGGGGCTGGCCATCGCCATCGAATTCTCCGGCCCGCTGGTCCTGGCCCTGATCCACGCGCGGCGGCTGATCCACTTCGTCTGGATCGCCTGCGCCGTCGCGGGGCTGGGCATGCTGCTGCCGATCTGGAGCGGGGCCCATGCCCTGGATCCCGTCGGCGTGGCCTTCGCCGCCGCGGCGGGCGTGTTCTGGGCGCTCTATATCGTCTTCGGCAAACGCCTGTCGCACATGCATGCGGGCCAGTCGGTCGCACTGGGCATGAGCACCGCCGCCCTGGTCATCCTGCCCTTCGGCGTCGCCACCGCCGGGATGACCCTGCTGGCGCCCGCCGTTCTGATCGTCGGCCTGTGCGTGGCGCTGGCGTCCAGCGCCCTGCCCTATTCGCTGGAGATGATCGCGCTCCGCCACATCCCTAAACGCACCTTCGGCGTCCTGCTCTCCGGCGAACCGGCCATCGGCGCCATTGCGGGCCTGATCCTGCTGCACGAACAGCTCAGCGGCCTGCAGTGGTTGGCCATCGGCTGCATCATCGTCGCCTCGGTCGGCGCCATCCTGACCACCGGCCGTGACGCGCCGTCCGACGCCCCGGTTCCGACCGCGAACTGACTTCCCGCGCGGCCGAATCCGGGCCTCACGCGCCTCCGGCGTTTCACCCGCTTGCCCTCTCGCGCTCACGCTGTATCAGCGATGGAGACCTTGGGTGGGGGAACTCCGGATGCCGACTTCATTGCGGGCCGTCTGCACAGCCGTGATCGGCCTTGCGTTGATGCTGGCGACGTTCGCCGCTCCGGCGGAGGCCGGCGACCGGGTTCTGAAGGGCCCGACGCCCGCCTGGGTCCTGCCGTCCGACGAAACCGCCGCGCCCGCCCGCGCCGCCACGGGCGAAGGCCTCCGCTTCCTGCTGCTCGACAGCCAGCTCCGGGCCGAGGACGATCAGCAGTTCGTCTACATCCGGACCCGCAGCACGGCCGCCTCGCCCCAGGGCGTGATCGCGCTGGGCAACATCGCCCTGACCTGGAGCCCGGAGAGCCAGGACATCACGATCCACCACGTGACCATCCTGCGCGACGGCCAGTCCATCGACGTGCTGGCGTCGCAGGATTTCGAGACGCTCCGCCGTGAGGAGAACCTGCAGCTGGCCATGCTCGACGGCCGGCTGACGGCGGTGCTCCAGCCGGCGAGCCTGCGCGTTGGCGATGTGCTGGACGTCGCCTACACCATCACCTCGCGCGACTCCGTCCCGGGCGAGAAACTGGCCCAGGCCATCGACCTGAACATGCCCCTGGTGGTCGAGCGGCAGCGGGTGAGGGCGTCCTGGCCCAACGCCATGCCCGTCACCGTCCGCGCCACCGACAACTGGATCCCTGTGCCCGTCCGCCGCAACGGCGCCTATTCAAGCATCGATGTCGTGCGGGAGAACGCCCAGCCCATCCTGATCCCCGACGACGTTCCCGTTCGGTTTCGGGCCATCAACCTGATCGAGCTGAGCGCCTACCGCGACTGGGCCGAGGTCGCCGCCACGCTCACGCCCCTCTACGACCGCGCGCGCCGTCTGGCGCCGGACTCTCCGCTGCACGCCGAGATCGCTCGCATTCGGGCGCTGTCCGACGACCCCGCCGTTCAGGCCGCCGCCGCCCTGCGGCTGGTCCAGGACGAGATCCGCTATGTCGCCCTGCTGATGGGCGAAGGCGCCATGACCCCCGCCGACGCCGACGAAACCTGGAACCGGCGTTTCGGCGACTGCAAGGGCAAGACGGCCCTGCTGCTCGCCCTGCTGGACGGCCTTGGCATCTCCGCCGAACCCGCGGTCGTCAGCCTCGCGCAGGGCGACCTGGTCGGCCAGCGCCTGCCGACCCTCGAAGGCTTCGATCACGTCCTGGTGCGGGCGGTCGTGGCGGACAAGACCTACTGGCTCGACGGCACCCGGATGGGCGACCGCCGGCTGGAGGACATCATCGTTCCCCCGCTACACTGGGCCCTGCCGCTCGTCGCGGCGAACGGTCAGCTGGAACGGCTCGAAACCGCGCCGCTCTCCGTCCCCCAGTCGGAAACCATCATCGCGTTCGACGCGACGGCCGGGCAGCACGCCCCCGCTCCGGTTACCGGCTCCCTGATCATGCGCGGCGACGGGGCGGCGGCCCTCGCCGGCCAGATCGGCCTCATCACCCCGCAGCAAAGGGACCAGGGCCTGAGGGGCATCTGGACCGGCCTCTTGCACGACGTGGTGATCGACGAGATCGGTTCCAGCTATGACCGCGAAGCGAATGTCCTGACCCTGACGGTCAAGGGCTCCATGCCGCTGGACTGGAGCAACGGCGGCCTGATCCCGCCCGGCTCGACCTACCAGTCGCTCTCCGCCATCGAACGCACCGAGGGTCCGTTCCGCCACACGCCCTATGCGGTGAACCATCCGGTCTTCGACCGGCAGCTGGTGACCGTGCGCCTCCCGGACGGCGGCGCGGGCTTCCGGACCGCCGGAGGCCAGTTCGACCGCACCGAGCTGGGCCATCACATGAGCCGCACCGTCCGGCTTGAGGGCGACACCGCGACGATCGAAGTTCTGGTGCAGAGCCTGACCTCCGAGGTCACGGCCGTCGAGGCCGACGCGGGCCGCATCGCCGCCGACAACCGCCGGGCGGACTACCCGCGCATCATCGCCCCGACCGGTTACCGTCTGACCGAGGCCGATCAGACCGCCCTGGCCGCCGACAGGCCGACGACGGAGGGCGCCTGGCTTGACCGGGCGGTCGCCCTGTCGCGGGCCGGCGACCCGCGCGGCGCGGCCGATGCGGCGACCCAGGCCATCGCGCTGGCTCCGGACAGCAGCCGGGCATGGGCCAATCGCGGCGTCTACCGCTTCTGGGCCGGTGACCGCGCGGGCGCCGCCTCCGACCTGGAGAAGGCCGTCGATCTGGATCCGTCCGAACGGATCGCGATGAACGGCAATGCGCTGATCGCCCGGGCGGAGGGACGCTACCAGGATGTGGTGATCGAAATGACCCGCGCCCTGCGCCAGGCGCCGACCGACGAGTTCGCCCTCGGCATGCGGGCGAACGCCTATCTGGCGCAGAAGCAGTTTGACCGTGCGCTGCGGGACATCGACGCCCTGCTGGCGGCCGATCCGTCGCGCATCGACACCAAGATGCTCCGGATCGCGGCCTTCCAGCTCGCCGATCGTCAGGACGATCTCGAGGCCGCGACGACCGAGATCCTCCTTCAACATCCCGACGATCCGCGGGTGGTTCTGCCGGTGGCCCGCTACCGACTGACCCACGGCAGAGCGCAGGAAGCCTATGACCTGATCAACGGACTGATCGTTGATGGCGAGACTCCGCCGCCCGACCTGCTGATCGCGCGCGCCGGTGCGGCGCTGACGCTCGGGCGTCCAGACGAGGCCGCGGCGGACTTCCAGACCGTCCGAAACGCCCACTCAGATGACGCCGGCATGCTCAACAACCTGTGCTGGAGCGCCGCCCTCGTCGGCGCCCTGCTGGATCAGGCCCTGCAGGACTGCGATGCGGCCCTCGCGCTCGCTCCCGGCTCGGCCGCCATTCTCGACAGCAAGGCCCGGGTTCTTCTGCAGCAAGGGAACACCGCCGCGGCGCTCGAAATCTACGACGCCGCCCTAGCCGAAAACCCGGAACTGCCGGCCTCCCTCTACGGCCGCGGCCTGGCCCGCATCGCCCTTGGGCGGACCGAGGAGGGCGAAGCGGACAAGGCGGCCGCCCTCGCCCTCTACGCCGGCGCCGCCGACGACTTTAAGAGCTATGCACCGTTGGTGGAGGCGGCTCGCCCCTGATCTTCACCTCCGGTTAACCACGATCCCGCATCCGTGGAGGCCTGTTCAGGGGTCTCGTTTGCGCAATCTCGCCGCCGCCGTCGAAGCGATCGATCCGCTGGTCGTGACCGGCAAGGTCGCGGGCGTCAGCGGGCTGCTGATCGAGTCCAAGGGCGGGCTCAGCCGTCTGGCCGTCGGCGCACGGGCCGAGATCGAGCGCGGACGCGGCCTCAGCGCCCTGCCCGCCGAAGTCGTCGGCTTCCGCGACGCCAAGGCCCTGCTGATGCCGTTCGGCCCGGTCGAGGGCGTGGCGCCCGGCGCCGACATCCGCATCATCGACACCGCCGCCAGCGTCCGCCCGACCACCGCCTGGCTGGGCCGCATCATCGACGCCTTCGGCAATCCCATCGACGGCAAGGGTCCGCTGCCCCAGGGGCCGGCCAGCTATCCCCTGCGCGCGCCCCCGCCCCCAGCCCACTCGCGTGGCCGTGTCGGTGAGCGTCTCGATCTCGGCGTGCGGGCCATGGACGTCTTCACCACCACCTGCCGGGGCCAGCGCCTCGGCATCTTCGCCGGCTCCGGCGTCGGCAAGTCGGTGCTGCTGTCCATGCTGGCCAAGCAGGCCACCTGCGATGTCGTCGTCGTCGGCCTGATCGGCGAACGGGGCCGGGAGGTCCGCGAGTTCATCGAGGAGACCCTGGGCGAAGAAGGTCTGAAGCGCGCCATCGTCGTGGTCGCCACCTCCGACGAGCCCGCCCTGAAGCGCCGCCAGTCGGCCTATATGACCCTGGCGATCAGTGAGTACCTGCGCGATCAGGACCTTGAGGTCCTGTGCCTGATGGACTCCGTCACCCGCTTCGCCATGGCCCAGCGCGAGATCGGCCTGGCCGCGGGCGAGCCGCCGACGACCAAGGGCTATACGCCCACCGTCTTCACCGAACTGCCCAAGCTGCTGGAGCGCGCGGGCCCGGGTCCGGTCCGGCCCGACGGCACCACCGCCGGTCCGATCACCGCCCTGTTCACCGTGCTGGTGGACGGCGGCGACCATGACGAACCCATCGCGGACGCCGTGCGCGGTATCCTGGACGGCCACATCGTCATGGACCGCAAGATCGCCGAGCGCGGCCGCTTCCCGGCCATCGACGTGCTGAAGTCCGTCAGCCGGACCCTGCCGGGCTGCCAGACGCCGCCCGAGCGCGAGCTGAACAAGCGCGCCCGCCAATGCCTGTCGGCCTATGCGAACATGGAGGAGCTGATCAAGATCGGCGCCTATCGCACCGGCGCCGACCCCATCGTCGATCGCGCCATCGCGCTGAACCCCGCGCTGGAAGCTTTCCTGGGTCAGGACAAGGACGACCACACCGGTCTTTCCGATTCCTTTACCCGGCTGGAAGCAATTCTGAACCAAGGCATGATCAGCCAGTGACCGGAGTAGACCAATGACCGCCTGGGCCCAATCGCTGATCCGGATCTCCAACTACGAGGTCGAGACGCTGCAGAAGCGTCTGGCCGAGATCACCGCGCGCCGCGCCTCCGCTGAAATGCGTCTGGCCGTGCTCGACGCCGAGGTCGAGGTCGAGCAGGAACGCGCCCGTCAGGACGCCGACGCCGCCATGCTGCTTCAGGCCTATCTCAACGGCTGGAAGATGCGGAAATCCGCCGCCCAGAACGACGTGGCCGAGATCGACGCCGAGGAAGTGGGCGCCCGTGACGCCCTGACCGGCGCTTTCGAAGAGCTGAAGAAGTTCGAGCACGTCGCCGAGACGACCCGCCTCGCCGCCATGATCGCCGCCGGCAAGCGCGAGACGGCGGCCTTCGACGAAATGGGCCTGCGCTGCCGCGCGAGCTGATCGCGCCGCCCCGGCCAACATCCGCCACAGTCCCCCGAAATCTGTCCTTGAGCTTGGCCGTTCGCGCGGCCCTGCGCCGCGTTTCGCACATGTGGGAGTTCGGTGATGCGTCTTCGTGTTCTGGCGTCCGGCCTCGTCGCCCTGGGCCTGCTCGCCGGCTGCGTCGGCCCTCCGAGCGAGCCGCTGCTGCGCCCGCCCCCCGCGGCGGGGGCGCCGCTTCCCGGCTGGGTGATCCGCCTCGACCCGATCGAGACGCGGGATCGCGCCGCCCTCCAGCGGACCGCAGACGACCTGCCGGGCGCGATCCGGGTCCGCAACGACGTCGACCTGTACCGGCTGGTCTATTGGACCCAGGTCAAGGGACGGCCTGTCCCGGTCTCGGGCCTGGTCGCCGTTCCGCATGGCGTCGCGCCCAAGGGAGTGGTCGTCTACCTGCACGGCACCACGACGACGCGCGCCGTCTCGCCCTCCCTGCCCGGCCGGGCCGACGGCGACCAGGAGGCGGCGGTCTTCGCCGGCTCGGGCTACATCACCCTGCTGCCGGATTACGTCGGCCTGGGCGAGTCCGACCTGCCGCAGGCTTATCTGGTGGCGCAGCCCCAGGTCGATGCGGCCGCCGACATGCTGAAGGCGATCCGAGGGGTGGGCGGCGTCCCCGGCCTTCCCGAGCGCCTGCCGCTGTTTCTCATGGGCTTCTCGCAGGGCGGCCAGAGCGCCGCGGCCCTGCATCGCGCGCTCGAGCGACGCCCCGCCGGCGGCTACGATCTGGCCGCCACCGTGGCCATCGCCGGACCGCATGACCTGCTCGGCGCGGTCGTCGGCAAGCTGGACGGCCCCGACGCCAAAAGCCCGCGCAACGTGGCCTATCTGGCCTTCGCCGCCACGGCCTATGCGAACTACTACGGCCAGCCGCTGGACGCCCTCCTGACGCCGGAACTGGCGCGGATCGTCCCCGGCCTGTTCGACGGAAGCCATTCGCCCGAGGACATCGTCGGCCAGCTGCCCTCCGACACGCGCCGGCTGTTCCGGCCCGAAGCCCTGGCGGCGCTCAAGGCCGGAAACGGCTGGTTCGCCCGGGCCCTGCGCGAGAACGAAACCGCCGCCTGGACGCCCGGCGCCCCGCTCCGGATCGTGATCGGCGCGGCGGACGGGGACGTGCCCCCTGCCTCATCCCGAGCGCTCTTCGACCACGCCGGGCGGCGCGGGACCGTCACGGCGCAAACGGTCCCGGGCGCCGACCACATGGGCGCGGCGGCGCAGAGCTATGCGCCGACCCTGACATGGTTCGAGAGCCTGTCCGGCGGCTCCTGAGGATCAGGACCGCGTGTTCACCAAATGGGTACGACCGGCGCCCTAGGTTGCGTCCATGATCTCGCGCCGGACATGCCTGACCGCTCCCCTGGCTCTGGTCGCCTGCGACCGACTGGCCTCGGCCCAGCCCGCGCCCGGCCCCATCGCCGCGCCGCTGAAGACCATCGTCCCCGCGCCCTTCGGCGCCACCGGCATGACCTGGCAGCTGGACCAGCCCGACTGGATCGCCGCCGTCCGCCGCCATTGCTCGCAGCTCACCCCGGAGTGGGAGCAGAAGATGGAGCGAACGCTGGGCGCCGGCTTCACCTACGACTTCGAACCATCCGACCGCGTCGTCGCCTTCGCCCGCGACAACGGCCTGCGCGTCCACGGTCATACGGTGATCTGGTATTCGCAGGGCGGGGAAGTCTTCAACGACGCCACGGTCCCGCGCGCCCGTTTCGCCGCCGAGTACGACCGCTACATCTCCACCTTCGTCGGTCGCTATCGCGGCCAGATGGCCGGCTGGGACGTGGTCAACGAGCCGGTGGCCGAGGACGGAAACGGGCTGCGCGAGTGCCACTGGAGCCGCGCGTTGGGCATGGACGGCTATATGGTCCGCGCCTTCGAACAGGCCAAGGCGGCCGATCCTGACGCGACCCTTTTCCTGAACGAATACAATCTCGAGAACATCCCGGCGAAAGGCGCGACCTTCCTCAAGCTGGTCGAGCGCCTGCTGAAGCTGGGCGCGCCCATCGGCGGCATAGGGACCCAGTCGCACCTCGATATCGAGATCCCGGCCGGACAGATCACCAGCTTCATGCGCGACGCCGCCTCGCTGGGCCTGCCGATCCATGTGTCGGAGTTGGACTTCCCGATGCAGCGCGACGGCCGCAGGCCCGACCTGCGCTCCATGACCGAAAAGCGAGCCCAGCAGGTCGCCCGCGTCGGCGAACTGGCCGAGGCCTTCGCCCTCCTGCCTGAGCGCCAGCGCTACGCCTTCACCACCTGGGGCCTGCGCGACATCGACAGCTGGCTGGTCCGTGAAGGCCGCAGCAAGGACAGCCCGCTGCTTCTGGACGCGGAGGGTCGGGGCAATCCGGCCTATCAGGCGGTCGTGGGTGCTTTCGGACGGGCCGGCGCCTAGAAGGCGATACCGGGCCTCAGAACCACCTGGAATATCGCCAGGACCGCCAGGCAGGCGATCAGGGGCCAACGCCAGGCGACCGCGCCACCCCGCGCTCGGACGTCCGAGACCGTCCAGGCCGCCCCCGCCAGCCACGCCAGCCCCAGCACGGTGATGACCACCGGAACCAGCACGACCTGGTCCAGACCGCCGGGAACCCGATAGGCGAAGATCAGGGGCAGGCCCGCCAGTCCCGGCACGACCGCCGCTTGCAGCATAAAAAGAGTCCGGCTTCCCCGTCCGGCTACAGCCGCCGGATGAGAGGCGACCTCCAGCATCGGCCGCGCCAGCGCCACGCCGAACACGGCCATTCCGGCCAGCGCCGCCGCCGTCGCCGCCCAATAGACCGGCGTCGTGAAGCCCAGGTAGGTCATCGCACGGCCGACGTCGTTTGGCGGCAGCATGGTCCCGACAACGACCTGCGGCAGGGCCATGAACACCCCGTGAAAGGCCAGCCAGACCAGGAACAGCCGCGCCGTCGTCGAAGCCGGCGGGCGCAGCCGCAGCGCCGCGAAGGCCGCCAGACCGACGATCAGGGTCGCCAGCGCCCCGGTCCCCTGGAACAGCTCGGCCAGCGGATTGTCGCCGGTCCAGTCGTGGTTGTTGTGGAACAGCACCGGCTCGAGCCCCGGCGTCAGGGCCTTGGGCAGGACCAGGAAGACCTCCTGCACGAAGAAGATCAGGTTGAAGGCCAGCACGTGCAGCAGGGTGGAGACGCCGGTCAGCCGCCAGTCCCAGGCCAGGGACGGACCGGACATCGCGCGGTCGCCCCGCCGAACCAGACCCGCGAGTCCCAGGATCAGCGGGCCGCCGAAGGCGACCAGGGTCGAAAGGATCAGAATCGTACCGGCGTCGGGCCGCATGGGCGCTCCTGTTATCTCAGACCTGTTTCGCCACGACGCCCGCTCCGGCCAAATCGGCCAGCAGCGCCTCGACCGCCGCCTCCACCTTCGCCTCGTCGCGCCCACGCAAGACTAGGTTCGTCCCGACTTCTCCCGCCAAGCCGTGGCCGAAGGGATAGCTGCCGAAGCTGACCTCGCGCTCGGCCTTCGCCGCCGCCGTCAGGATGTCGGCGATCGCCCCCTCGCCCACCCCGCTGACCCGCACCGTGCGCGACAGCACCACCGCCCCGGTCCGCAGGCGCGGCGCCACGTCCTCCAGCATGGCCGTCATGATCTTGGGCACGCCGGCCATCACGAAGACATTGCCGATCTGGAACCCCGGCGCGTCCGTCACAGGATTGGCGATCAGCGTCCCGCCCTCCGGGATCCGCGCCATCCGCCGCCGCGCCGCGTTGAACTCGCCCGGTCCGTAGCGCTTCTCCAGGATCGCCACCGCGTCCGGATGCTCCGGCAAGGCTGCGCCGAACGCCTTCGCCACCGCATCGGCGGTGATGTCGTCATGCGTCGGCCCGATGCCCCCGGTGGTGAAGACGTAGTCATGGCTGTCGCGCAGGGCGTTCAGATTCCCGACGATCTGCTCCGTCCGGTCGCCGACCGTCCGCGCCTCGATCAGGTCGATCCCCAGCGCCGTCAGAAACCGCGCGATGGTGTTCAGATTGGTGTCCTGCGTTCGCCCGGACAGGACTTCGTCCCCGATGATCAGAACGGCGGCGGTGGGGGATGCGTCGGTCATGACGACAAGCTAGAGGCAAAGCCATGCGCTTCAAGTCGCCTCTCGAACGCGGAACCCTGATCCGCCGCTACAAGCGCTTCCTGGCGGACATCGCGCTGGCGGACGGGGGGGAGACCACCATCCACGTCCCCAACCCCGGGGCCATGCTGGGCCTGACCGAGCCGGGTCTGCCGGTGTGGATGTCCCGCTCGCCGGATCCGAAGCGGAAACTGCCCCTGACGCTGGAAATGGTCGACCTGCCCGGCGCGGGCCTCGTCGGCGTCAACACCATGAACCCGAACCGCATCGGCGAGGCGGCCATCGCAGACGGCCTGATTCCCGAACTGGCCGGCTATCCGATCCTCCGGCGCGAGGTCCGCTACGACGAGAACAGCCGCATCGACATCCTGCTCCAGTCTTCTCCCTCCCCTTCTGGGGAGGGTGGCGACGGCGCAGCCGGCGACGGGTGGGGCGGACTCGCACCGGACCGCCCGTCCGCCTGGGTCGAGATCAAGAACGTCCACTTCAGCCGCACCGCCGGTCTCGCCGAATTTCCCGACTGCAGGACAGAGCGCGCCGTCAAACACCTGAAGGCCTTGGAGCGGGTGGTCGATGCGGGCGGCCGGGCGGTCATGCTGTTCATCATCCAGCGCATGGACTGCACGGCCTTCACCACCGCCGACGACATCGACAAGGCCTACGGCCCCGCCCTGCGGCACGCCGCCTCCCATGGGGTTGAGGTTTTATGCTACAGTTGCCACCTGACGCCTGAAGCGATCCGACTGGATCGCGCCCTGCCATGGCGGCCCAACTCCTGACGAAGAGGTCGGGGATACAGGGGCTGCACCGAAAGACGACGCATGTACGAGACCCCCGAACTGGACGCCGACACCTTCGTCCGCACCCATGAGATCCGCGTCCACCAGGACGAGGAAGCCTGGGAGGGCATGCGCGCCGCCGGCAATCTGGTCGCCCGCGCCCTGGACATGATCACCCCGCACGTCGTGCCGGGCGTCACCACGGGCGAGATCGACGACCTGATCCGCGAGTTCACCCTCGACAACGGCGGCCTGCCCGCCTGCCTCGGCTACAAGGGTTACGAGAAGACCGTCTGCACCTCGATCAACCACGTCGTCTGCCACGGCATTCCGGGCGACAAGGTCCTGAAGGACGGCGACATCGTCAACATCGACCACACCGTCATCGTCGACGGCTGGCATGGCGACTCCAGCCGCATGTTCGCGGTCGGGACGATCAACGCCCGCGCCAGGAAGCTCATCGACGTCACCTATGACTCGCTGGAAGCCGGCCTGGCGGTGATCAAGCCCGGCGCCACCTTCGGCGACATCGGCTACGCCATCCAGCAGGTGGTCGAGGCCCAGCGGATGTCCGTCGTCCGCGACTTCTGCGGCCACGGCATCGGCCGCCTGTTCCACGACAGCCCCAACGTCCTGCACTACGGCCGCCGCGGCGAAGGCGCGACCTTGAAGAAGGGCATGTTCTTCACCGTCGAGCCGATGGTGAACCTGGGCAAGCCGCACGTGAAGGTCCTGTCCGACGGCTGGACCGCCGTGACCCGCGACAAGTCCCTGTCCGCCCAGTGCGAGCACACCTGCGGCGTCACCGACGACGGCGTTGAACTGTTCAGCGCCAGCCCCGCCGGGCTGTTCCGCCCGAAGTTCTGATCGGTCAGATAGTGGATGACCCCGGACGCGATGTCCGGGGCCTCCTGTCTGCTCGGCCTAGGCCTCGATGGGCCCGATCTGACCGCCCTGGCAGGTGAAGATCGGCGTCTGATCGAAATAGGCCGACGGAACCTGAACCCGGACAACGTAGACGTAGTCCAGCACCTGCCCGCAGCCCTGATCGTAGACCGTTCCGAGGTACTGCGTCTTCGCGGCGTCGGCATAGTAGTCGTACTGATAGCCGGTCATCTCCGGATTGGTGCTCTGGGCCATGCCCATCGTCCCGGCGGCGGCCAGAGCCATGGCCGAGACCATGGCGACACTCTTGAATTTACCGATCATGTGAAGTCCCCAAACAGCGCCTCTTGCGCACGGGCAACTGAGGGCGAGCTTGGCTTTGCGAGCAACTCACGGTTTTGTTATCCGACTGATTATAGGTTGTTCTCGCCCGATCCCACCGCGACGCCCTGAAACCGCCTGAGGTTGAGCGTTCTCGCCGGTTGGTGCAGGCTGGGCGGGCACAGGACGCGCCATGCTGGATCCCCCGCCGCCCCCGAAATCGCCCCACCACGTGGGTCATCGCGAACGGCTGCGCGACCGCGCTCGCGGCGCGGGCGTCCACAACCTGCCTGACTACGAGCTGCTGGAACTGTTCCTGTTCCGCAGCCAGCCGCAGGGCGACATCAAACCCATCGCCAAGGCCCTGCTGGCGCGCTTCGGCTCATTGGCCGCCGTCCTCGCCGCCTCGATCGAGGACCTGATGACGGTCCGAGCCGAGGATTCACGTGGCCGCTCGAAAGGCGTCGGCGCCGAGACCGCCCTGGACCTCGCCGCCCTGCACGAGGTCGCCCGCCGCGTCGCGAAGGAACAGGCGGGCAAGCGCACCGTCATCTCCTCATGGACCGCGCTTCTGTCCTACGTCCGCCTGTCGCTGCAGCACGAGCCGCGCGAACAGTTCCGCGTCCTCTATCTCGACAACCGCAACCAGCTGATCCTCGACGAGGTCCAGAACCGCGGCACCGTCGATCATGCACCCGTCTACCCCCGCGAGGTCGTGCGCCGGGCGCTGGAGCTGTCGGCCAAGTCGATGATCATCGTCCACAACCATCCGTCCGGCGACCCGACCCCGTCCCGCGCCGACATCGACATGACGCGTCAGGTGGTCGAAGCGGCCCGGGCGCTCGACATCTCGGTCCACGACCATCTCGTCGTCGGCCGCGACGGCGTAGCGAGTTTCAAGCAGCTGGGATTGATGTGAGGAGGCAAATGCTGGACCTGTTCGGCACATGACAACCACCCTGATCACCGACCGCCTGACCCTGACCCCGGTGCAGGCTTCCGATTTCCCGGACCTTGTGAAGCTGTGGGGCGATCCGGCCTTCGCCACCGCCATCTTCCCCGCCGCCCTGTCATCCGAGGAGGTCTGGTTCCGCCTGTTGCGCGACATCGGCCACTGGGAGGCGCTGAACTACGGCAACTGGTCGATCCGCGAGACCGCCACTGGCGAATATCTCGGCGGTGTCGGCGCCTTCGACTACCGCCGCCTGATGGACCTGCCCTTCGACGCCCCCGAACTGGGCTGGGGGATCGCACCCCGCTTCCACGGCAGGGGGATCGCCTTCGAAGCCCTGTCGGCCGCCCTGGCCTGGTGCGACGACGCCCTGGACGCCCCGCGCACCGTCTGCATGATCGCCCCGGACAACGCCTCGTCGCTCAAGCTCGCGGCGCGCGCCGGCTACACGCCCTACGCCGAGACCGCCTACAAGGGCGCGCCGGTGATCCTGCTGGAGCGTCACGCGGCCTGAAACGCCGGCGCGTAGCCGGACATTAAGGATTACCGGCGACATTCACCACGAACCCGGAGTGCGTCCGCCCATGCCCATGTCCGTCGAAGATCTTCGCGGCCATCTGACCGAAGCCTTTCCCGACGCCGAGATCGCCATCGACGATCTGGCGGGCGACGGCGATCACTATCGCGCGCGGATCGTCTCTTCGGCCTTCGCCGGCATGCCGCGCGTACGGCAGCACCAGCTCGTCTACGCCGCCCTGAAGGGCAAGATGGGCGGCGAACTGCATGCCCTGGCCCTCGAAACCTCGGTCCCGACGGAGGGCTGACCCCATGCGCTATCGTCCCTTCGGCAACCTCGGCCAGGCCGTCTCGGTGGTCACCCTCAGCCTCGGGCCCCGCGACATCGCCGACGGCCCCCAGGCCGGACGCGAACTGATCTATTCGGCTCTTGAAGCCGGCATCAACAGCTACCGCCTGCAGTCCGCCGACCCCGTGCTGGCCGAGGTGCTGGGCGAGGCCCTGCGCCACGTCGACCGCAAGCTGGTGCAGGTGTCGCTGATGCTCGGCGCGGGCGACGGCCGCCGCGGCTCTGACCGGGACTTCTCCGCCGAGGGCATGACCAGCGCCATCGACCGCGCCCTGCACGCCTCCGGTCTGGGCTGGTTCGACCTGGCCGTGCTGGACGAACCGGACGATCACGAACTGCCCCAGTCCTCGCTGAACGCCCTGAAGGCCCTGCGCGCCACCCAGCGCGTCCGTCTGCTGGGCATCTCGGGCGAGAGCGAGGTGATGGACACCTATGTTTCGACCGGCGCCTTCGACGTGCTGTTCACCCCCTTCCATGTGAATTCGCCCTGGCAGATCCGCTCCCGTCTGCGCGACGCCCGCGAGCGCGACATGGCCATCTTCGTCTACGGCTATTTCCCCGACAGCCTCGACACCGCCAAGAAGGCCTCCGCGGTTCACGAAGAGGAGAAGAAGGGCTTCTTCGGCTTCGCCAAGTCCTCGCGACCCAAGACCGATCCGCTGGCGGGCGTCGGCACCTTCGCCTTCCTGCACCAGACCAACGGCTGGACCGCCGAAGCCATCTGCCTGGCCTACTCGCTGACCGATCCCTCGGTGGCCAGCGCCCTGATCGAGGCCTCGGACATCGAGCGGCTCAACACCCTGTCGCTGGTTCCTGACCGCGACCTACCCCCCGGTCTGGCCGCCCAGATCGAAATGGCCCGCGTCGCCGGCGCCAACAAGGCGGCCTGACGACGCCGTCCTTCTCCACGTGAGGAGGGCTTGAACCGCAGCGTTCCGGGCCGCCGACGTTCGCGCGCCCGTTTCGGCGTAACGCCGCACGCCCTTGACCCCTGCCCTGTCCGACCCTAGCTGACGCCCTTCACCGAAAGGCCTACCCAGTGACCGATCAAGCTGTCGCAGACCCCGTCCACACCTTCATCGCCGACACGCTCGCGCAGCACGACGTCGTGCTGTTCATGAAGGGCACCCCGGATGCGCCGCGCTGTGGCTTCTCCTCGCTGGCGGTTCAGATCCTCGACCACATCGGCGCGCCGTTCGTCGGCGTCGATGTGCTGCAGGACGAGAACCTGCGCGAGGGCATCAAGGCCTTCACCGACTGGCCGACCATCCCGCAGCTCTATGTGAAGGGCGAATTCGTCGGCGGCTCGGACATCGTGCGCGAAATGTTCAACGCGGGCGAGCTTCAGGCCCTGATGGCCGAAAAGGGCGTGCCGCTGGGCCAGGAAGACTGATGGCCCGCGCCCAGCTGGAGCCGCGCGAGGACCGCGAGATCTTCGTCCTCCCGCTGGAGGTCCGTCCCGAGCACATCGACGAGAACGGCCACGTGAACAACGTGGTCTACGTCGGCTGGCTGCAGGACGCGGGCACGGCCCACTGGAACGCCAGCTTCGACGAGGACACCCGCACGAAGTGGTCGTGGGTCGGCGTCCGGCACGAGATCGACTATTTCCGCCCCCTGATGCCCGACGCGACCGGCGTCAGGGCGCGCACCTGGGTCGGTGATCCACAGGGGCCGCGCTTCGCCCGCTACGTCCGCATCGAGGACGGCGAAGGCAGGCTGTGCGCCCAGGGCGTTTCGGAATGGGTGCTGGTGGATTCCAGGACCATGCGCCCGCACCGCATCCCGGCGGAGATGCTGCCGGCCTTCCAGAAGCGCTGAATTGAAAAGGGCCGGAGCGCTGTGCGTCTCCGGCCCTTTCGCTTTTCTACAGCTTCGTCGGATTGATCAGGCGCGCCCGGGTGCCGGGCTCGACGCCCAGTTCGGCCAGCGTCCAGCTGACATCGACACCGTCCGGAACCAGGGCCTTGCACAGGTCCTGGGCGGTGCGGCGCAGCGCCACCTCGGTCCAGCCGTCGCCGGCCGGGGTCAGATCGACCGCGAAATGGGAGGCGTCGGTGCAGCCGTTCGACTCCACCCGCACGGTCAGGCGACCGTCGGCGATCCGCGCCGAACGAACGGCTTCCAGCGCCGGCGCGGACTGGTCGCCGCTCCAACTGACGATCACGTCCTTCTGGGCCGAGTCATCGGCATAGATGACGCAGCCCGAAAGCAACGGCGCAGCCAGCGCCGCCGCGATCAGGGCGCGGATCACTGACCCGCTTCCGCCGGGGCCTGATGCACCACGCGGGTGGTCGGCTTGTCGGTGGCGACGATGATGCAGCCGCTCAGAACCGGAGCGGCGATGGCGAGAGCGAGAACGAGGGCGATACGGCGCATGTGGAAATCCCCTTCCAGATGATGAGAGCGCTTCTTTGTGAAGCTTGCGGACAATGTGACGTTCGTTGGGCTGAATAGCACGTGAACAATCGGCAAGGCGGCTGCCGGCCTACATCCCCGCTCTCGGCGGAACAGTCAGGCCGTCGGTCTCAGCTGATAGGGGTTCTCGACCGTCACGCGCGAACCGGGCTTCAGCCCCAGCTCCTCGAACGACCACCGCATCTCGACGCCTTCCGGCTGGATGTCGGCGCAAAGATCCTGCCGAATCCGGCGCAGGGTGATGATCGAGGTGTCGCCCGAGCGCCGCACCATGACGTTCAGGTCGTTCTTGCGAGTGCACCCGTTCGAGCTGACCCAGAACACGGCCTGTCCTTGGCCGACGGCGGCGGCGTGGATGGGTTCGATCTGGCCCACGGCGACACTCTGCGCCCGGTCGGGCAGAAGGCCGCCCATCAGGGCGCACGCCGACATCAGCGGCGACAGCGAGAGCACGGCGAATACGGCGGCCCACCTCATTCCGGGATCTCCGTCCCGTCGTCAGCCGCAGCGAGCCTGTTGCGCTGCGCCTTCGTCAGGATGTCGATCATGCTGTTGAGGTTGCTGACGGGCGCCACGACCCGCACACGCGACTCGAAACGGCCGTCGCCGGTCAGGCTCACGAAATCGATCCGCGCGGTGTCGCCGACGATCCGGATGCCTCCGATCCCGTCCGCGAAGACTTCGGCGGTCATCGCCGCGCCTCCGGACCGGCCGAGCGCTCCACGGATATGCAGCGACGCGAACGTCGGCCCGCCTTCGACCTCATCCAAACCTCCCGCCTCAAATCCTGAACGTCCGGATTGTGCGCGTGTTCTTTGGCGAAGTGAACCGGCGTTGGGGGCCGGAAAAGCAAAAGGGCCCCGGATTGCTCCGGGGCCCCTTCAACTTTGATTGCGCTGACGCGCCAGACCTTACGACGAGTAGTATTCGACGACCAGGTTCGGCTCCATCTTCACCGGGTACGGCACGTCGGCCAGTTCCGGCACGCGGACGTAGCGGACCGAGAAGCCGCGATCACCGATTTCCAGGTAATCCGGGATGTCGCGTTCCGACGACTGCTGGGCTTCAAGCACCAGCGCCATGGCGCGAGACTTTTCCTTGACCTCGATGACCTGGCCCGGCTTCACGCGGTACGAACCGATGTCGACCTTCTTGCCGTCGACGGTCACGTGGCCGTGGCTGACGAACTGGCGAGCGGCCCAGACGGTCGGGACGAACTTGGCGCGGTAGACGATCGCGTCCAGGCGCGACTCCAGCAGGCCGATCAGGTTTTCCGAGCTGTTGCCCTTGCGGCGGGTGGCTTCGGCGTAGGTGGCCGAGAACTGCTTCTCGGTGATGTTGCCGTAGTAGCCCTTCAGCTTCTGCTTGGCCTTCAGCTGCAGGCCGAAGTCCGAGACTTTCGACTTGCGGCGCTGGCCGTGCTGGCCGGGGCCGTACGAACGCTTGTTCACCGGGGACTTGGAACGGCCCCACAGGTTTTCACCCATGGCGCGGTCGATCTTGTACTTGGCGCTGTGGCGCTTGGACATGAAGTCACTCTCTATAGCGATGCGGCCCGGTCCCTCCCCAACTGGAGAGACAATCCCAACGGCGGTCCACGCATCATCCGTCATAAATCCCGCGCCCGACCGGAGTCGGGTGCGCGAAGGCGGCGCTTATGCCTATGGACAAAGCTTAAGTCAACGCCGGCGCCGACCCATGGTACGGCGAAGCTGATCCTCAAGGAGCCCCGACATGACGTCCCGACTGCTTGCCGCCCTCGCCGCCGCCCTCGGCCTCTGCGCGGCCCCCGCCGCGGCCCAGACCGCCCATCGGACCCCCGCCGGTCCCGAAATCGACGCCGCCGTCGCTCGCCTCATGCAGCAGACGGGTTCCCGCGGCATCGCCGTGGCGGTCATCGACGGCGGCCAGGTCGCCCATGTGAAAGCCTACGGCCAGCGCAACGAGGCCGGCGATCCCCTGACGTCCGACACCATCATGTACGGCGCCTCCCTGACCAAGACGGTCTTCGCCTATTCGGTCATGCAGATGGTCGATGACGGCCTGGTCGATCTCGACCGCCCGATCTCGGCCGCCCTGCCCGACCTGCCGTCGCTCTATGACGAGCGCCTCGCCGACCTCTATTCCGACTATCGCGCTCTGGCCGAGGATCCGCGCTGGCGCGCCATCACGCCGCGCCACAGCCTGACCCACAGCACCGGCTTCGCGAACTTCTACTGGCTGGAGCCGGACGAGAAGCTCCACATCCATTTCGATCCCGGCTAGCGCTTCGCCTATTCGGGCGAGGGCCTGACCCTGCTCTAGTTCATGATCGACCGCGGGCCGGGCCCGGACCTGGGCGACTGGACCCGCGACCGCACCTTCGCCCCGTTGGGCATGACCCGCACCAGCCTGATCTGGCGCCCTGACTTCGCGGCCAACA
>NZ_JAHFPF010000222.1 GCF_023259385.1 Brevundimonas sp.
GGCGTGGCGGCGAGCCTGGCCTTGCTGGCCTGTGTCGCGCCGCAGTGGCTTCCCCCGGCGGGCAAGCCCGAAGCCGGCGCGCCCGTAGTCCGGCTGTACTCGGCCAATGTCTACTATCTGAACGACGACGTCGCCGCGATGCGCCGGTCCATCGAGGCGGCGAACCCGGACATCATCATCCTGATCGAACTGGGACGCGGGCCGATCGGCCGTCTGGACGAACTGCTGGCGGACTATCCCTATCGCGCCGCCTCGATGCGGCCGGACGAGACCCGCGGGCCGTCACGCTCGATCATCGCCTCGCGCTGGCCGTTGCGGCAGGTCGAGAACCGGCCGGACGGGCTGCATTCGGTCACCGCCGTGGCGCAGACCCCGCTTGGCGCGCTGAACGTCGTCGGCGTCCACCTGACCCGTCCTTGGCCGTTCCAGCCGCAGTGGGGCCAGATCAGCCAGACCATGGCGCTGGGCGACATCCGCCGAACCCTCGCGGGTCCGGTGATCATCGCGGGGGACTTCAACAGCGTCTCCAACGCCCGCATCGGGCGGCAGATGAAGCAGGACCTGGGTCTCGCCCCGGCCGGCGGCTTTCCCGGCACCTGGCCCAGCCAGCTGCCCTCGCCCCTGAACGTCACCATCGATCAGGTTTGGCGCTCGCCCGACCTGGCCTTCGTCAGCCGCAAGCTGGGACGGCCCAATGGATCGGACCACCGCCCGGTCGTGACCGAGTTCACCCGCGCCGCGGATTGACCAGCGCCGCCAGCCGTTCGGCGTGGCCCTCGCCCGGGAAGTCGGCGGCGATCCAGCTGTCCTCGAAGGCCTTGAGCAGGCGACCGGTCTCGGGACCCGGTTCAAGCCCCAGGCGCGCCACCTCCTTGCCGCCGACCGGCAGACGTGGCCGAACCCAGCCGTTCGCGACGCCCAGCAGACGCATGGTCTCCTCGCCCCGCCCCGGCGCGGCGGCGTGAAGGCGCATCAGGGCGTCGGCGACGGCGCGGCCGCCTTGGCGATAGACCGCCGCCCGCGCCTGGGCGTCGCTCATGTCCAGAGACACGACCGGCGCCGCCAGCGCCGAACCGACCAGCCGGTCCCGCGCCGCGTTCGGGAAACGCAGCCGCTCCGACGCCCGCCGCATGGCCTCGGCGTCCACGGGGAACAGGGTCATCAGCCGGACCACGGGATCGTCGCTCAGGTCCACGACGACGTCGAACAGCGTCATAGGCCCCGCCTCGGGCAGCACCTGCGACAGCACGCCGGTCTTCTCCATGGCCGCCATGGCCGGTCGCGGATCCGTCGCCGCCAGCAGCTTCATCAGCTCCTTGGACACCCGCTCGGCGGACAGGCGGGTCATTCCCGGCGCCAGGTCGCGACAGGCGTCCAGCCCGGCGGCGTCCGGCTCGCCCCGCCCATACCAGGCGAAGAAGCGGAAGAAGCGCAGGATGCGCAGATAGTCCTCGCGGATGCGGGTTCCGGGATCACCGACGAAGACGATCCGGCCCGCCGCCGCGTCCGCGACGCCCTGGCCCGTCGGATCGAACACCCGGCCTTCGCCGTCCGCATAGAGGGCGTTCAGCCGGAAGTCGCGGCGTGCGGCGTCCTCGGCCCAGTCGTCGGTGAAGGCCACGGTGGCGTTGCGTCCATCGGTGGAGACGTCCCGGCGCAGGGTGGTGATCTCGAACGGCTGCCGCTCGGCCACCGCCGTCACCGTGCCGTGGTCGATGCCGGTGGGCACGGCCTTCAGCCCGGCGGCGCGGATCGCACGCTCGGTCTCCTCCGGCTTCAGGGTGGTGGCGATGTCGATGTCGTCGATCTCGCGGCCCATCAGGGCGTTGCGCACGCAGCCGCCGACGAAACGGGCGCAGCCGGGGCCGCCCGCCGCCTCCAGCGCCGCCAGGACCGAACGGGTCGCGGACGCCGTCAGCCAGGCCTGTCCGGTCAGCACGGTCACGCCGCATCCTCCCCGGCGGCGGCGACCGGTTCGGCCTCGTCGCCGTACAGCCGGGCGCACAGGCCGCGCACGATCCCCGCCGTCGCGCCCCAGATGTAGCGCTCCTCATAGGGCATGGCCCAGAACCAGCGGCGCGGCTGACCCTCCAGCTCATACGAATCGCGACGGTGATTGGCCGGATCCATCAGGAAGTCCCACGGCGCCTCGAACACCTCGGCCACCTCGTCTGGCGAGGCGGTCACGGACGGCGGCTCGGTCAGCCAGCCGATCACCGGCGTGACCAGGAAGCCGGTCACGGTCTCATAGGCGTCGCCGACGCCCAGCACCTCGACCACGCCGGGGTCGAGCGCGACCTCCTCGAAGGCCTCGCGCAGCGCGGCCTCGACGGCCGTCTCGCCGGGATCCAGGCGGCCGCCGGGGAAGGCGATCTGACCCGTGTGGCTGGCCAGAGTGTCGGAGCGGCGGGTGAGCAGCACCGTCGCGCCTTCCGGCCGGGCGATGACGGGCACCAGAACCGCAGCCGGACGGAGGGCCTTCCCCGTCGATCGCGCATCGGGATTCAGGTCGTAGTCCGACCGTGAGGCGACGTCGTCCACCGACCAGCCGTCAGGATGGATCAGGTGCTCGATCAGCCGGGTCCGCAGCGTCGCCAGGCTCATTCGACGCCGGCCCCGACCGGTCCCAGGGCGAAGGCCGCACCGCCGGAACGGACGGTCAGCCGTCCGTCCTCGACCGAGGCCGCCTCGACCAGTTCATAGAAGACCGGGCGGGCGATGCGCGCCCACAGGTCGGCGCGGACCCGCACGCGGGGCGCAGGCTCTCCGGTCGTCGGATCGGTCTCGACCACGATGGGCGCGTCCGGCCCGGCCGTCGTCTGGTCGCCGACATCGGTGGTGAAGACCAGCGCCTCGCCCCGGCGCTCGACCGAGACGGCGCGGAACGGCAGGTCCTCGACGGC
This sequence comes from Brevundimonas sp., assembly GCF_023259385.1. Taxonomy (GTDB): domain Bacteria; phylum Pseudomonadota; class Alphaproteobacteria; order Caulobacterales; family Caulobacteraceae; genus Brevundimonas. The sequence continues at coordinate 2,904 of NZ_JAHFPF010000222.1, forward strand.
GATGGCCAGCTTCTCGCCCGGCGTGACCAGCACATAGCCGTCGGCGTCCTTGCGAAGGATGGTCGAGAACAACCGCACCAGTTCGGCTCGGCCGATGGGCGAGCCCTCGTGCAGCCAGACGCCGTCGCGGCGGATGACGATGTCGATGTCGCCGCAATGGGCCGGATGCCACAGGTGGACCGGCGGCAGGCCGCGGCCCGGAGCCTGCTTCGCCGCCTCGGCCATGGCGGCCAGTCCTGTTGTCTTGTCAGCATCGGCCATGGAGCAGACTTAGGCGGTCCGCCCCGGCGTGCAAACCCGCTCAGGCGGGACGGACGATTCCGGAGGGCTCGCCCTCGCCCAGCCACAGCACGCGGCGCGGGTCCACCGGTCCTTGCAGGCGGACGTCCGACGCATGGCGGAAGCCGAACCGGCCGAAATAGGGGGCGTCGCCGACCAGCAGGACGCCTGTCAGGCCTGCATGGTCGATGCAGGCCTGCACCAGATCCGCGCCCAGCCCGCCCTTGCGGCTGTCCGCCGAGACGGTGATGGGGCCCAGGAACAGGGCCGGACGGTCGCCCACCAGGATGGTCCACAGCCGCACCGCGCCGATCACCCGACCGTCCTCCCGCGCCACGAAGCCGGCGGCGACGCCCGCCTGCTCGCGGATGCGCTCGGCGGTCTTTGCGTAACGGCCCGGGCCGAAGGCGGCCATGACCAGGGCCTCCACCGACGCGGCGTCGGCGGGCGTTTCGGCGTCGATGCGCACAGTGGTCTGCAGGGCGGCGTCGGTCATGAGCGCGCGCACCTAAGGCGCACGCTCCGGGGAATCAACCGACTTTCGAGAAATCGGGCGCGCGCTTCTGGGTGAAGGCCATGAAGGCCTCCATCGCCTCGGGGCTCTTCATCTGGCTGCCGAAGGCCTCGCCCTCGCGCTGCATCAGCGCCCACAGGCGTTCCGCGTCGCGCATCAGCTGCTTGGTCTTGCGGATGGAGTTGGGCGCCCGGGCGGCCAGCTTGGCGGCCAGTTCGGCGGCCGTGGCCTCGACCTGACCGGCGGCGACGGCGCGGTTGGCCAGGCCCCAGGCCACGGCGGTCCTGCCGTCTATCGGCTCGCCTAGGGCGAAGATCTCGAACGCCCGCTGGTGACCCAGCACCGCCGGCAACAGCATGGAGGACGCCGCCTCCGGCGCCAGGGCCAGGTTGATGAAGGGCGCGGACAGCAGCGCGTCCTCGGCCACCACCACCATGTCGCAGTGAAGCAGCAGGGTCAGGCCGATGCCGACGGCCCGGCCGCGCACCGCCGCCACCGCAGGCTTGTCCAGGTCGGCGAGGGATTTGAGGAAGCGGAACACCGACATGTCGAAGGGCTTGTCGGTCTGCGAACCGATGGCGATGAAGTCGCCGATATCGTTGCCCGCCGAGAAGCTGTCGCCCTCGCCCCGGAACAGCAGCACCCGCACCGTGTCGTCGGTGCGCGCGCGCTCGGTCGCCTCCGCCAGGGCGGCGTACATGGCCTGGGTGATGGCGTTCTTCTTGTCGGCGCGGGCCAGGGTGACGGTCAGCACGCCATTCGCCAGCTCGGTCTTGATGTGGTCGGTCATGCCGCCTCCTCCCCTTGTGTCGTTGAGCGCCACCAGTCGACGCCGTCCGCATCGCGTTCGCGAACGGCCAGACCTCTCAGCAGCATGTAATTCAGGTGGGCGATGCTCTCGCCGGTGGCCATGCCGCGCACGCCGTCGCCTACCGGGCGGGCGAACAGGGCCGGGAACACGTCCACCGCCCGTTTCGGCTCCCTCAGCGACCGGTCGAGGCGTTTCAGCGCCACGTGATGACCGCGGATCAGGGCGTCCAGCCGGGCGTGGGCGCCGCGGAACACCTCTCCGTGCGACGGCAGGATCAGGATGTCGTCCGGAAAGACCGTCTTCATCCGCTCCAGCGAGGCCAGCCAGTCGCCCAGAGGATCGGCGTCGGCCTCGGTCGGCCAGACGGAGACGTTGGACGAGATGCGCGGCAGGATCTGGTCGCCGCCCAGCACGACGCCGTCGTCCTCGCGCCACAGGCAGGCGTGTTCGGGGCTGTGGCCCTCGCCGACGACGATGCGCCAGTCCCGGCCGCCGATGCTCAGCCGGTCGCCCTCGCGAATCCGCTGATAGCCGGCGGGCAGCGGCGAGACGGCCATGCCGAAGCGCCCGAACTCACGGCGGTAGCGCTCGATCTGCGCCTCGTCCCAGCCCGAGGCGCGATAGAAGTCCGCTCCGCTTTCCGGCGCCGGCGTGCCGGTGTCGGCCAGCAGCATCCGGGCCATCACATATTCCAGGCGGGTCATGACCAGCGGCGCGTTGAACCGCTCGCACAGCCAGCCGGCCAGGCCGATGTGGTCGGGATGCATATGGGTGCAGATCACCCGGGTGACCGGGTCTCCGCCCATCGGGCCGGCCAGCAGGAGCTCCCATTCGGCCTTGGTCGCGTCGAGCGCCAGGCCGCAGTCGATGACCGCCCAGCCGTCGCCGTCGCGCACCGCATAGACGTTGATGTGATCCAGCTGCATCGGCATGGCGACGCGCATCCACAGCACGTCCGGCGCGACGATGACCGCCTCGCCCGAGGCCGGCGGTCCGGCGAACGGATAGGTCAGGCCCCGCTCGGCGGGCCTCGCCTCGGTCTCCGCCGGGATCACGCCGTCCGCCAAGTCCGTCTCCAATCGCAACGCAGGATGGATAGACCGAACCGCCGCCTCTCGTCCAGCATCACCGGTCAGAGCCTTGACCCGGCTCCAACCGCTCGCCAAGGGTGTCGATCGAAGATTTACCTTCCGGAGTGACCCCGTGTTCAACAGAAAGATCATCGGCCTGGCGGGCGCCTTTGCGGTGCTGATGGGCGTGGCCCAGCCGGCGTTCGCCCAAACCGCGCCCACCGGCGGCCCGATCACGGAAACGGATCGCGCCAGCGGCACGATCAACGGCACGCGCGTCCAGCCGGGCCGTCTCGGCGACCGTTCCCCGCCCCCCGCCGCCGC
>NZ_JAHFPF010000013.1:0-4369 GCF_023259385.1 Brevundimonas sp.
GATCGTCATTCCCGAACACCGCATCCGCGAGATGAAGGCCCGTGGCTGGTGGGGCGACGTCACCCTGGACGACCTGTTCCAGAAGCATGTGAAGGCCCATCCGGACACGGAGGCCCTGGTCGATCCGTTCAACGCCCCGGACTTCGTCGGCGGGACCGCCGAGCGCCTGACCTGGCGCCAGACCGCCGACGCGGTCGATCGCCTCTGCGCCGTCCTGACCGCCCATGGAATCCGCAAGGACGACGTGGTCGTGGTCCAGCTGCCCAACATCGCCGAGCTGACCATCAGCTACCTGGCCTGCCTGCGGCTGGGGATCATCGTCAGCCCCGCCCCGGTCCAGTACCGCGAGCACGAGCTGGGCTACATCATCGGCCAGACCGACGCCGTCGCCGCCATCACCAACGACCGCATCGGCAAGCAGATGCACGGCGAGATGATCGTCGGCCTCAAGGCGACCTGCCCGACCCTGAAGACCGTCTTCGTCCTGGGCCAGACCTGCCCCGAGGGCGGTCTCGACCTCGAGCCCTTGATGGACGGCGTCACCCGCGACCAGCACAAGGCCGCGCAGAAGGCGGCGAAGGCTGCGGCCATCACCGCCGATGACATCGTCACCATCTGCTGGACCTCCGGCACCGAGGCCCAGCCCAAGGGCGTGCCGCGCAGCCACAACGAATGGATCATCATGGGCGACGGCGTCATCGACGCCGCCGACCTGGCCCCCGGCGCGCGCCTGCTGAACCCCTTCCCGATGGTCAACATGGGCGGCATCTCCACCGCCTTCATCGGCTGGCTGCTGCTCGGCGGGGTGCTGATCCAGCACCATCCGTTCGACCTGCAGGTCCTGCTCAAACAGATGCGCGACGAGAGGATCGACTACACCGTCGCCCCGCCCGCCGTGCTGAACCTGCTCCTCCAGAACGAAGCCCTGCTGGAGGGCATCGACTTCAAGCGGCTGAAGTCCATCGGCTCGGGCTCAGCGCCCCTGTCGGAGTGGATGGTGCGGACCTTCCACGAAAAATACGGGGTCCAGATCGTCAACTATTTCGGCTCCAACGAGGGGGCCTCCTTCCCGTCGGCGCTGAAGGACCTGCCCGAGGCCGCCGACCGCGCCAGCCTGTTCCCCCGCCTCGGCGAGGGCTTCACATGGGCCTGCAAGCTGCACGACCGCATCTTCACCCGCCTGGTCGATCCCGAGACCGAACAGGAGATCACCGACGCCGGCCTGCCCGGCGAGCTGCGGGTCAAGGGCGCCACCATCTTCTCCGGCTACTGGCGCGCGCCCGAGATCAACGCCCGCGCCTTCGACGCCGACGGCTGGTTCCGCACCGGCGACCTGTTCGAGCTGGCCGGCGACCGCAGGCAGCACCTGAAATTCGTCGGCCGGCTGAAGGACATCATCATCCGCGGCGGCATGAACATCTCCTCCGAGGAGATCGAGAACCACCTGATGGCCCACCCCGCCGTCGCCGAGGCCGCCGTCGTCGGCGCACCGGATCCCAATCTGGGCGAGCGGCTCGCGGCCTTCGTCGTCTTCCGTCCCGGCCAGCAAGCGACCCTGGCCGAGATCAACGCCTTCCTGACCGGCGACCGCCAGGTCGCCGTCTACAAGCAGATCGAACGCCTCGAGACCATCGAGGCCCTCCCCCGCAATCCAGTCGGCAAGATCCTCAAGCGGGATCTGCGCCAACGCGTCACCACCGAGACCCTGTCCGCATGACCTCCCCCTTCGACACCCTGCGCCTGCCCGTATTCGCGGCGCCCATGTTCCTGATCAGCGGGCCGGAACTGGTCATCGCCGCCTGCAGGGCCGGCGTGGGCGGGGCCTTCCCCACCCCCAACTGCCGCACGGTCGAGGACCTGGATGCGTGGATGGGCACGATCACCGACGCGCTGAAGCCGGGCGACGCCCCGTGGATCGCCAACATGATCACCCACTCGACCAACGCCCGGCTCCCTGAGGACCTGCGCCTGATCGCCGAATACAAGCCGCCGGTCGTGATCACCGCCCTCGGATCTCCGAAGCCGGTCATGGAGACGGTCAAGGGCTACGGCGGCCTGGTCTTCGCCGACGTCGTCTCGATGAAGCTGGCGAAGAAGGCGGCCGAGGCGGGCGTTGACGGCCTGGCCTGCGTCAGCGCCGGCGCCGGCGGCCACACCGGCCACCTGTCGCCCTTCGCCTTCATCTCGGCGGTGCGCGACTTCTTCGACGGCTATATCGCGGTCGGCGGCGGGATCGGCGATGGGGCGGGCGTGGCCGGCGCCGTCGCGGCGGGCGCGGACTTCGTCTACATGGGGACGCGCTTCCTGGCCTCCGAAGAGAGCATGGCCCAGCCGGAGTACAAGCAGATGGTCGTGGACGCGGGTCCCGACGATCTGGTCGTCTCCGCCTCGGTCACCGGCACCCCGGCCTCGTGGCTGCGCCCCAGCCTGCTGGCCGCCGGCCAGGATCCCGACAACCTCGGCGCCGCCCCGGACCGCAACTACACCTCGGGCGGCTCGACCAAGCGCTGGCGCGATATCTGGGCCGCCGGCCAGGGGCTTGAGGCCGTCCGCGCCGTCGAGCCGGTCAGCAAGATCGTCGACCAGCTGTCCGGCGAATACGACGCCGCCATCGCCCGCTTCCAGACCCGCACGGGCGCCCGCCGGATACAAGGGGCCGCGGCGTGACCTCCGCTCCGGCCAGAGTCGTCGCGCCTGTCGACTTCGAGCTCGACCCGACCGTTTCCGGCCTCGAACTGCTGCGCCGCTGGGCGCGCAAGGCGGACACGGTCGGCGGCTATCCGCAGCGGCTCGGCGCCTGGCCGGTCGAGTTCGAAGAAGGGCTGGTCCGCATCGTCTGCGATCTCGATCCCGGCCACGCCAATTTCGTGGGTCTGGTTCACGGCGGGGTCCTGGCCTCGCTGGTGGACGTCGCGGGCGGCAGCGCCGTCATGACCATTCTCGAGCCCGGCCAGACCCTGCTGACCACCGACCTGTCGATGCGCTTCCTCAACGCCGCCCCGATGGACTGCGCCCGGCTGGAGACGGTCGGCCGGGTGACCTTCCACGACGCCCGCAAGGCCGTGGTCGAGGCGACCATCAGCACCCCCGACGGCCTCGTCATCGCGCAAGGCACGGTCGGGGTGTCGATCCGCTCTCCCCGCTGATCGTCCTATGACGGCGCCGCGCGCGTGGGCGCTGATTGCGCCGCCAAAATCAAGACAGGCGTCTATTCCCATGGCTGGGGAGGCGGAGCGTCATCGGGGTGACTATCTGGAGTGAGACGCTGTCGTCGCTGAAGGGGCGAACGCCATGACGCTTGTCCTCACGGCCATGTGCCCGATCTATGTAGTCCAGGTCAGCGACCGTCTCGTTACGGTGGGGCCTGCCCCCCACGACGTCATGTCCAACAAGACCATCGTCTACCGCGCCAGGGATGCGCTGGTGTCGATCGGCTATTCCGGCGTCGCCTATGTCGGTGATGTGCCGATGGATGACTGGATCGCCGGGACTCTATGGGGCGGCCCCATACCTCGCGGCCCCGACGGGAAGCGGCCCGCGAAGAGTTTCGGCCCGGCGCCTGTTCTTCGCGATATCGGCCAGGCCGCGGCCCATCTTGAACACGCGATCAAGGGGTTGGCTTCCGCGGCGGTCGATAAGCACGGCCTATACCTCACCCTCGCCGGATGGCAGGGGCAGCGACATGGCGCACGGCCTATCGTCATGGAGATCGAACGTCGGGAAGGCGTCACGACGGTGCGGCGTTCGCCTCGCCGCCCGGCCAAGGGACAGGAGTTCCGGCTTCACAGCATTGGGGCGCGCCTCTCGACCGAGGCGTTCCGTGCGCGCTTCGCGTCATTGCGCGGCGAGGGAGGCTTGAACTGCACCATCGAAGAGGTCGAAACGCGCTTTGCCGAAACGATCCGCGAGACGGCGATGTGCGTTCCCAGCGTCGGCGAGAACCTGCTCAGCGTGGTATTGCCCCGTCCCGATCTCGGCCCGGCGACATGCCGTTTCCTGCCGGCCCGGCCCCATGCCGTGCGGATTAGGACGGCCACGCGCGACATGGTGATGGATGTGGCCCATTCTCCGTGGATCGTGGGACCGTCCGTTCTTTATCCGCCAAGCGCCGAGATCGGTGAGACGGTGATGGACCTCGGCGGCGTTCCTCTCGTGATCGTCGGGGCGGCTCCGACGTCGGGACTGCTGGGCCTGAGCAGCAGCATCAGGCGTCCTTTGCCGCCGTCTGCTGGCAGACCAGGACGATTCTGACGTAGTCGAGCCATCCGTCCGTTCCTGACGCAGGCGCGTGCCAGGATGCGCCGATGCTCATCCCGACGCGCAGCTCTATCCGGACGCTTCGGACGCTTCGGACGGTGTTTACGACCGT
>NZ_JAHFPF010000013.1:4379-26166 GCF_023259385.1 Brevundimonas sp.
CGGCCGTCAGGTCCCGATCACCAGGCTCACCGTCGTCGTGGTCGAGCCGCCGATGTTCAGCGTCTGCACATTGCGCGCGCCCTCGACCTGCATGTCGCCCGCGGTTCCGGTCGTCTGCTTGAAGGCGTCCAGCGCCATTCGCACCCCGGTCGCCCCGACCGGGTGACCGCAGCCGATCAGGCCGCCGGACGGGTTGATCGGCAGCCGGCCGCCCATCTCGATGTCGCCCGCCTCGATCGCCTTCCAGCTCTCGCCCGGCGCGGTCAGGCCCAGATGGTCGATGGCCATGTACTCGGTCATCGAGAAGCAGTCGTGGGTCTCCACCGCATCGATGCCCGACAGGTCCAGACCGGCCCGGGCGCGGGCGTCGTCGATGGCCCGCTTCACCTGCGGGAAGACATAGGGCTGCCCCTCGCTGGCCTTGATCTTGCGGCCATAGTCGATCGGCGCGCAGCGGTGGCCCCAGCCCTTGATGCGCGGCAGGCTCTCCAGCGGAACGCCCCGCGCCTTCGCATATTCGGCGGCCCGTTCCGGCGAGGCCAGGATGATGGCGGCGGCGCCGTCCGTCACCTGACCGCAGTCGGTCTTGCGCACCCGCCCCTCGATCACCGGATTGGCCTCGTCATCATTGCTGAAGCTGGCGGCGGTGAATTCGTATTTTCTGGTTTGGGCGTTTTTGTTGTTCTTGGCGTTGGCGAAATTGACCTGCGCGATCCGGCGCAGATGCTGTTCGTCGATGCCGTAGCGGCGATCGTATTCCTCGGTCAGGTCCGAGAAGGCGCGCGGCCACGGATAGGTCGCGTCCAGATACTCGTGCCCGGCCCAGGCGGCGGCGCCCAGATGCTCGGCCGCGGTCACCCCCGGCACATTGCGCATCATCTCCATGCCCAGCACCATCGCCGTGCCGTAGCGGCCCGCCTCGATGTCGGCGGCGGCGGCCAGCACGGCCAGGCTGCCCGAGGCGCAGGCCGCTTCATGGCGCGACGCGGGCATGCCGGTGAACCGCTCGTCCGCCATGGCGAAGAAGCCGCCCAGCATGCCCTGGCCCGTGAACAGGTCGCCGACGAAATTGCCGACGTGGCCGACCTCGATGTCCTCCGGATCCAGTCCCGTCTCCGCCAGGGCGCCGTGCACGGCCTCCGCGAAGCCGTCGCCGATCTCCAGTCCCTCGCGGGCGTAGTTGCGCGCGAAGTCCGACTGCCAGCCGCCCAGGATGTAGGTCATGGCTTCGCTCCCTTACGCCGCCGCCTGAGAGGCGCGGATGGTTTCGCCCTGCGACCAGGTCGCGTGGGTCCCGCTGGACATCCGGCCGGGCAGCATGATCCGCGCCACCGGCCCCTCGGCCGGCTTGCGCGCATCATAGATCACGCACTCCGACCGGTTCTCGATCATGTCGGTGACATAGGTGATCAGATAGCCGTCGTCCTCTTCCGTCGCGCCGATGCGCGGGGCGAAGCCGGGCTCCGAGCCGTAGCGCTCCGGGCCGAAATCGACGGTCCAGCTCTCGCACGTGTCCATGTCGTGCTTCACCAGGCCGGTGAACAGGAACCAGCCGGGCTTGGACACGGCGCTGTAGGCGTATTTGTACTTCACGCCGGCGAACTGGTTGTTGATGACGCCGAACTCCAGCACCCGGTCGTCCAGCCGCTGCTCGGTCGTCGCGCCGGTCTTCAGGTTGAAGCGCCAGCGGTGCAGTTTCGGCTGCAGCATGTTCTGGTCCAGGAAGGTCATGATCCGCTCATGACCCGGCCAGGCGTCCGGGCTGGTTTTCGGCACCGGATTGTCCTGGAAATAGCCGTCCATGACGATCTCGTCGCCGTCTTCCCAGGCGTTCAGGAAGTGCAGCACATAGGTCGCGTCGGCCTCGAACCAGCGCACGTCCTCGGCCCCGCCGAAGCGCGGAATGATGCCGAAGCGCGACTTCATGTCGGCGTGGAACCGCGCCGCGTGGATGCCCTTGGGCAGCAGGTCCTCTTCCCAGAACAGCGGGAAGTCGTTGAGGATCGAATAGTTGGTCGTGAACGCCATGTCGTGCGGCAGGCGCGCGCCCGGCAGCGGCACGGGCGTGAAATGCTTCAGCTTGTTGTCCGGCCCGACCACGCCGTAGTGCATGTGCGGCGCGGCCTTGGAGTAGTTGAAGAACAGCAGCTCGCCGGTCTTCTCGTCCACCTTGGGGTGGGCCGAAATGCCCTCGGGCGGACACCAGTCGGCGCTGGGCAGCTGCTCCATCGTATAGGGATCAAGGCGATAACCCTCGCCGCACTGGTAGAAGGTCGAAAGGATCGCCCCGGCGTGAATGATCACGTCGGTCGAGGACGAATCCTTCAGCCCCCCGTGGGCGCCCCAGCCCGGCAATTCCGACAGCGACGGATGCTCGGCCAGTCCGGCCCACAGCGCCCGTCCCGCCGCCTGTTCGGCCAGGAAGCCCTTGGTGCGCACGAAGCGGTTGCGATAGGCGGCCTTGCCGTCCCGCAGCACCATGGTGTGGATCATCCCGTCGCCGTCGAACGGGTGATAGCGGCCGATCGGGTCATGCACCGGGTTCTCGGTGTTGCGCACATAGACGCCGTCGATGTCGGTGGGGATGGTCCCGATCACCGGCATGTCCTCGGCCGTGAACTCCTCATGCTGCGGCGTCCAGGCGCCGGTCATGTAGGGATGCTCGTTCGGCTGCAGCGTCGCCTTGAACGGTTCAAAGCCCATCGATCACTCCTTGCGGGCGCTCGCCCGGAACATAGTGGGTTGCGTTAGAATACCATCCTTGTCGTCGTTGGCGAGGGCTTTTAGTATCAATTCGAAAGCGACGCCGCGAATGGCGCGGACAGGGAGAACAGGACTATGGCGGATCACGTGTTTCCAGCGCTGGACTTTGACGGCCTGCGGCCGCCCAGCCCCTTCCTGACGCCCGAGCACGACGCCTGGCGGGCCCAGCTGCGCGGCTTCGTGGACAGCCATATCGCGCCCCACCTGAAGGACTGGGACGCCGCCTCCGACTTCCCCGACAGCCTCTATGTCGAGGCGGCCAGGGCCGGCATCTCCGGCATGGGCTTCCGCGAGGATCTGGGCGGGACCGGCGAGGACGTCGACCTCTACCACCGCATCATCTACGCCGAGGAGTTCTTCCGGCTCGGCTCCGGCGTCGTCTTCGCCGATCTCGCCACCCCCTGGATCGCCCTGCCGCCGATCATCAACGGCGGAACGCCCGAGATGCTGGACCGCGTCGCCCGGCCGGTGCTGGCAGGTCAGAAGAAGATCGCCTTCGCGGTCACCGAGCCCGGCGGCGGCTCCGACGTCTCGGGCTTCACCACCACGGCCGAACGCCGCGGCGACGTCTTCGTCGTCAACGGCGGCAAGACCCTGATCTCGGGCGCCATGAAGGCCGACTTCCTGCTGACCGCCGTGCGCACCGGCGGCCCCGGCATGGGCGGCCTGTCCATGCTGCTGATCGAGACCGACCGGCCGGGCGTGACCCGCGGCCCGGTCCCCGGCCTGCAGTGGTACAACAAGAACAACGGCTGGCTTCAGTTCGAGAACGTCGAGGTCCCGGTCAGCAACCTGATCGGCGTCGAGAACCGGGGCTTCGCCGGCCTGGCGAGCCAGTTCAACATCGAGCGCTTCAGCGGCATCTCGGCCACCCTCGCGATGGCCCGCACCTGCATCGCCGAAGCCATCGCCTTCGCCCGCGAGCGCCAGACCTTCGGCAAGCGGCTGATCGACCACCAGTCCATGCGCCACAAGATCGTGGAGATGATCCAGCGTCTGAAGGCCGCCTACGCCTTCCTCGACATCCTGGTCTGGCGCTTCCAGCGCGGCGAGGCGCCGGTGGCCGACCTGGCCCTGCTGAAGGTCCAGGCCACCACCACCCTGGAGCATTGCGCCCGCGAGAGCCTGCAGGTCCTCGGCGGCCGCGCCTACACCGGCGACAACCGCGTCGAGCGCATCTACCGCGAGGCCCGCATCTTCGTCATCGGCGGCGGCTCCGAGGAGATCCTGCGCGACCTCGCCGCCAAACAGATGGGGTTCTGAACAAGAAGAGGCCCCGCCGACGGATCGGCGGGGCCCAGTTTTCAGGAAAACGCAGTCGCTTCGGAAGTCTCAGAAGTTCCGGCGCAGGGTGATCCCGTAGGTGCGGGGATCGCCGAGGAAGGCCGAGTACGAACCGGCCTGGAACGTGGCCGGAATGATGCGGCGATAATAATCCTTGTCGAAGACGTTGCGGGCCCACAGGTCCACCGCCCAGTCGCCGCCCTCATGCCGCAGCGAGAAGCGGGCGTTGGCCACCGAGAAGGCTTCCTGCACCCGGTTCGGATCGAAGCCGCCGGTGAAGAACTCGGAGCTGTAGCGGTTGTCCATATAGGCCACGCCGGTCAGGTCGCCCGAGATCGGGAACTCGTAGGTGACCGAGGTCACGTTCACCCAGTCCGGCGACTGCTCCATCTCCCGGCCCGAATAGGTCGAGTTGCCGGGGCTGACCGGATAGTAGGCGTCCGTGTAGCTGAGGCCGTTGGTGATCGTCAGGCCGTCCATCGGCCGCCAGGTCACCTCGATCTCGGCGCCCTTGGACACCGCCTCTTCCAGGCTGCGGACGACGAAGTTGACGCCCGTGTACTCGATCAGCTGGAAGCCCGAGAAGGTCTGGTGGAAGACCGCCATGTTGGCGATCAGGCGGCGGTCGAAGAACTCGGTCTTCAGGCCGACCTCATAGGCGTCCACCGTCTCTTCCGAGAAGGCCAGGTCGCGCGCGTTCGGCGTCGCCGGAGTAGTGAAGCCGGCGCGGTCGAAATTGTAGCCGCCCGACTTGTAGCCCCGCGAATAGGAGACATAGCCGTTCACGTTCGGAGCGAACTCATAGGCCACGTTGAAGGTGCCGGTGACGGCGTCCTCGCTGCGCGAGTCCGTGTCGCCCGCCGGGTTCATCCGCGTGTCCCAGAAGGGGGCGCAGAAGCGGGTGATGCCGGGCGCATCGCCGGTCGCCACGGCGCTGTCGCAGGCGGGGTTGAAGTTCTGGCCCCAGAAGTCGATCGACTTCTTGTTGTTGGTGTAGCGCAGGCCGGCGGTGACGCTGAGCTGGTCGGTGATGTTGAAGATGTTGTGCGTGAAGACCGAGATGTCCCGGCCGTTCTGCTCGCCCACGCCCCGCGCGCCGTCGCCGGGCGTGAAGGCGGCCAGGGTCGTGGCCTGGAAGGTGGCCGCGCCGCCGTAGATCAGCGGATAGTCGGCGCCCATCCGGTAGGCGGAGTCGTTGCGGACATCCTCATCCGAATAATAGGCCCCGACCAGCCAGTCGACCATGCCGGCCGTGCCCTGCAGGCGCAGTTCCTGGGTGAAGACGTCGAAGTTCTGGTGCAGGCCGTCCGGGGCGAAGAAGCCCAGGTCGGCGCCCGAGTGGTCGAAGTCCTGCGAGCGCGAGGCTTCCCAGCTGCGGTAGGCCGTGACCGAGGTCAGGTTGGCCCAGCCGAGGTCCCAGTCGGCCTGGGCCGACAGGCCCCAGTCGACGATGTTCTCGGAGTTCACGCGCCCGGCGGTCTTGGACGCCTGCCGGTCGAAGGGGTTGGTGCTGGTGTAGCCGATCTGGCCCCGCGCGGCGGACAGGCTGTTCACCAGGCCGTAGGTCGGGCCGGCGATGGCCAGCACCGCGACGCAGCAGTTCTCTTCGCGGTTGGTGTAGTCGGCGCTGAACATCCAGCGCAGGGTGTCGGTCGGCTCGTAGCGCAGCTTGGCGCGGATGAACTGGCGATCCAGGTTGTCCAGGGTCTCCTGGCTGTTGGCGTCCGGATAGAAGCCGTCGCGGGTTTCCGAACTGGCCTCCACCCGCAGGGCGGCGTTGTCCGACAGGGGCAGATTGACGGCCCCGGCCACGCGCATGTTGGAGAAGTCGCCGTAGGTGCCTTCAAGGCGGCCCTCGACGCCGGTGAAGCTGGGCGTCCGGGTGACGATGTTGATCAGGCCCGAGGAGGTGTTGCGGCCGAACAGGGTGCCCTGCGGTCCGCGCAGGACCTCGATCCGTTCCAGGTCGCCGAGCTCGGACAGGGCCACGCCGGTGCGGGCGCGGGTCACCCCGTCGATCACCACGCCGACCGAGGACTCCAGGCCCGGGTTGGTGGAGGTGGTGCCGATGCCGCGGATGCGGATCGACGAGTCGGCGCCGCCGCCCGGGGTCTGGAACTGCACGCTCGGCGCCAGGCCGGTCAGTTCGCGGATGTCCGAGACGCCGGAGTTCTGAAGCTGCTGCGCGCCGATGGCGGTGACGGCCACGGGCACATCGATGAGCCGCTCTTCCCGCTTGGTCGCGGTGACGATGACGTCGTCGATCTGGGTCGCGGTGTCCTGCGACGGTGTTTGCGGAGCGGTCTGGGCCCATGCCGGCGATGCGCCGAGAGATGCGGCCAGAAGCAATGCGGATACGCTGATGGAACCTCGAATGGTCACGCCCTATCCTCCCATGAGCCCCCGTTTAGCCGAGGTGCTTCAGTGCTAGGTGTAACTTGCAGAACGAGACTGTCAAATAGCTTTTGTAATCAGACCAACATCTGTGCTTGATTGGGTTAAGGCTGTCACAGGGCCCGCAGACCCGTTTGGAAGAACGGAAATCCGCGGCCCCAACGACACCAACCAGACCGGAAAACCGGCGGTATAACAGGGAGTTGAGACGGACCCGTGGAGACATCGGTCACACGTCACAGCGAACAGCCCGGCCCGTTTCCGCGGACCGCGAAATCCCTTGCCGAAATCCACCCGCGCGCCGGGATCGGATCGGCAAGTCACTTTCATCTTTAGATTGATTGATGGACCGGACCTCGCCGATGACCAGTACGACGTCCCCTGAAACACCCGTCGCGGCGACTACGCCCAAGCCCCGGATCTGGCCCCATCCCGGGTGGGGCTGGTTCGCGGTCGCGGCCCTGATGGTGGCCTATACCTCCAGCTTCATCGACCGGCAGATCCTGAGCCTTCTGGTCGAGCCGATCCGCGCCGACCTGAACATCTCGGACACCCAGTTCAGCCTGCTGGCGGGTCTGGCCTTCTCGCTGTTCTACACCCTGATGGGCGTGCCCCTGGCCCGGCTGGCCGACCGGGGAAGCCGCCGCTGGATCATCTTCTTCGGCATCGTCATCTGGAGCGTGATGACCGTCGGCTGCGGCCTGGCCAACAGCTTCTGGGCCCTGTTCGCCGCACGCGTCGGCGTCGGCATCGGGGAGGCCGCCCTGTCGCCCGCCGCCTATTCGATGATCTCGGACTATTTCCCGCCGCGCATGCGGGCGCGCGCGCTCGCGGTCTATTCGATGGGCCCGTACATCGGGGCCGGACTGGCCCTGATGATCGGCGGCGGCGCGATCGACATGATCGCCCGTCACGGGACGATGGAGTTGCCGCTGCTGGGGACGCTGGCCCCGTGGCAGCAGACCTTCGTCCTGGTCGGCCTGCCCGGCCTTCTGATCGCCGCCCTGTTCTTGATCGTGCGCGAGCCGCCCCGGCACGGGCTGGTCAAGGCCGACCGGAACGCCGGCGTGCTGAAGTTCATGTGGGCGCGCAAGAAGACCTTCTACGCCATGATCATCGGCTTCTCGATCTTCGGCATCGCCGGCATCTCCTACCTGGCGTGGATCCCGGCGGTGCTGATCCGCACGCACGGCTGGAACGCCTCGCAGGTCGGCTTCGCCTACGGGGCCGTGCTTCTGCTGGCGGCGACGCCGGGCGTCCTGGTCGGCGGATGGCTGAGCGACTTCCTGGCCGCGCGCGGCCGCAAGGACGCGCCGCTTGTCGCCGCCATCTTCGGTCTGGTGTGCAGCATCCCCTTCGCCATCGCCACGCCCCTCATGCCTGACGCGAACTGGGCCATCGCCTCGCTGGCCGGCTTCAGCTTCTTCGCGGGCCTGATGAACAGCCTGCCGGCGACCTCGCTGCAATCGGTGTCGCCCAACCAGTTCCGGGCGCAGGTCACGGCCATCTACTTCCTGATCGGCAACCTGATCTCGCTGGCCGGGGGACCGACCATCGTCGCGGCGATCAGCGACGGCCTGCTGGGCGGCCCGAAGCATATCGGCGTGTCCCTGGCCATCGTCAGCGGCGTCTGCATCACCGTCGCCTCGGCCATCCTGATCAAGACCCTGCCCCATTTCCGCGCCAGCGTGGATGAGGCGGAGGAATGGCAGAGGGACGCCTCGTGAGCGGGTTGAAGCTGCCCTGGTTCGACCCGACGCCGCCCACGGCGGACGAGTGCGTGATCCCGCGCCTGCTGGACCGCTACGCCGCCGAGACGCCCGACAAGGTGTTCATCCGCTATGAGACCGGCGAGACCTGGACCTGGGCCGAGACCCGGCGAAAGGCGCTTGAGACCGCCGCCGCCCTGCAGGCGCGCGGGGTGAAGAAGGGCGACATCGTCGCCGCCTGGGCGCCCAATTCGGCGGCGCTGGTGCGCTCGTGGTTCGGCGCGAACTATGCGGGCGCGGCCCTGGCCCCGATCAACACCAGCTTCCGCGGCAAGCTGCTGGAGCATGCGATCGGCAAGACCGGAGCCCGACTGCTGATCGTGCACCCCGATCTGGTCGGGCGGCTGGAAGGCCTGTCGCTGGGCGCCGTCGACGGACTGATCCTGACGGGCGAAGCGACCGGGCAAGTCAACCTGGGCGTCGCGGTCGAACCCGCCACGGCCCTGGCCGGCGACGCGGCGGCCTATGCGCGGGTGGAGTCCGATCCGTGGGACAGCCCGGTGATCATCTTCACCTCCGGCACCACGGGGCCGTCCAAGGCGGTGCTGACCTCCTATGTGCAGGAGTGGACGACCGGGAAGGTCACCTACGGCTACATGCACGGCGGCGACCGGATGCTGGTCAACCTGCCGATGTTCCATGTCGGCGGCATCGCCGCGATCACGGCGGCGGTGGCCTGCGGCGGTTCCGTGGCCCTGTTCGAGGCTTTCGACACCCGGCGCTTCTGGGACGTGATCCGCGAGACGGAATCGACCGTGTGCAGCGGCCTGATCGGCGCCCTGACGGCCTTCCTGATGAAGGAGCCGCCCCGACCGGACGACCGGGACAATCCGCTGCGCATGGTGACGCTCGCCCCCATCACCGAGGACACGGTCGCGCTCGCCGAGCGGTTCGGCTTCGACTACATCTCGGGCTTCAACATGACCGAGGTTTCGGGGCCGCTGATCTGCGCGGTCAACGAGACGGTGATGCGCAGTTGCGGCCGGGCGCGCGAGGGCATGGAGTGCCGCATCGTAGACGCCTTCGACAACGAGGTTCCGCACGGCGAGCCCGGCGAACTGGTGATCCGCGCGGACAGCCCCTGGACCCTGAGCCACGGCTATCTGGGCGATCCGGAGGCGACGGCGGAGGCCTGGCGCAACGGCTGGTTCCACACCGGCGACCTGATGCGCCGCGACGCCGAGGGCTGCTTCTTCTTCATCGACCGCAAGAAGGACGCGATCCGCCGGCGGGGCGAGAACATGTCGTCGCTGGAGATCGAGATCGAGGTCTGCGGCCACCCCGCCGTGCGCGAGGCGGCGGCCTATGGCGTCGACCTGCCGGGCGGGGAACAGGAGGTGATGGTCGCCGTCGCCCCGGTTGCGGGCGCGACGATCGATCCGAGGGAGCTGGTCGAATATCTGATCCCGCGCATGACCCACTTCATGGTGCCGCGCTATGTGCGGATCGAGGCGGAGCTGCCCAAGACCCCCACCAACAAGATCCAGAAGACCGGCCTGAGGGCGGAGGGAATCACGGCGGAGACCTTCGACCGGGAGGCCGCCGGCCTGACCGTTCGTCGTCAGAAACTCTCAACCGCTTGAATCCCGTTCAACGAGACCGCTAAGACAAGCCATGGTTTCCCAAGGCGCGACGAAGACCCGGCTGGTTCCAAAGAGTTCCCTGAACCGGGCGCTGAACGCGCTCGGCGATAGATGGAGCCTGCTGATCGTTCAGGAAGCCTTCCTCGGCGCCACGCGGTTCGAGGAGTTCCACGAACGGCTGGGCGGCGCCCGCAGCACCCTGTCCAGCCGGCTGCAGGCGCTGGAGCGGCACGACATTCTCGAGAAGCGCCCGCACCGGGACGAGGGCGCGCGAATGGCCTACCATCTGACGCCGCGCGGGCTGGACCTGTTCGACAGCATGATCCTGATGTGGGGCTGGGGCGTGCGCTGGGGCGTGGCCGGCCGCCGCGCGCCGACGGTCTTCATCCACGAGGTGTGCGGCAAGCCCATGCTGCCCGAGGTGCGCTGCACCGCCTGCGGCGAACTGCTGACCCTGCGCAGCTGCAGCTTCGTCCCTGGTCCCGGCCAGGGGATGGAGAAGCTGCCGGTCCAACGCATGCACCGCAAGCGTCAGCCGACCGACACGACGCCGGTGTTGGAGCTGGTCGACCTGCTGGGCGACCGCTGGACCGGCCTGGTGGTCAGCGTCCAGTATTTCGGCATCCACCGCTTCGACGAGATGCAGAACATGCTGGGCATCGCGTCCAACATCCTGACCGACCGGCTGCGCACGCTGGAGAACGCGGGCATCTTCGAGCGGCGGCTCTATGAGATCACCCCGCCCCGGTACGAGTACCGGCTGACCAAGAAGGGGCTGGACCTGTATCCCCACGCCCTGACCATGCTGACCTGGGCCGACGCCTGGCTGAGGGACAAGGCGGGACCGCCCGTCCGCATCCGGCACGAGTGCGGCGCCGCCCTGAGCAGCGAGGTAGACTGCAGCTGCTGCAAGGGCCGGCTGAAGATGGCCGACGTGCTGCTGAAGCCCGGCAAGGGGCACACGATCGCCTGATCCCGAACGCGCTCGCGAGGACGTGAAAGTCCACGTTTGAAAGTGCGGCCATGTCACTTGCATAAACAAACTTACCGTCCTAGCGTTTGCCGAACGACAAGAACGGGAGAGACGCCATGGGCGAGCATATGAAGGTGGTCGAGGCCATGATGGCCGCGTGGAAGAAGCGCGACGTGGAGGGCTTCATCGCCACCCTGTCCGACGACATCGAGTACCACTGGCACCCCACCAAACGTCCCGCCATCGGCAAGGACAAGATGCGCAAATTCCTGGCCAACTACGAACAGGGCTTCGACCAGCAGGAATGGCGGATCGTGCACTCGGCCGAGGCCGGAGAGGTGCTGTTCGTGGAAGGGATGGAAGTCCTCGTTGACCGCTCGACCGGGGTGAAGATGGACAATCCTTTCGTCCAGGTCTTCGAGGTCCGCGACGGCCTGATCCGCCGCATGCGGGACTATTATGACACCTCGCAGGTGCACGCCCCGGCCAAGCCGGACGCCGCCAAGGCCTCGGCGTGAGCACGCCGATCGAGCGCCTGCGGGCGCTGATGGAGGTCTCGGGGCGTCGCGACAAGGCGGCGTTCCTGACCTTCTTCGACCCCGCGATCGAGTACCACTATCACGTCGGCACCCGCCCCCTGATCGGGGTGGAATGGGTCGACAAATTCATCACCCGGTACTGGGCCAACCACTCCGAAACCGAGTGGGTCCTGTCCAGTTGGGCGCAGAACGAAACCCAGGTCCTGACCGAGGGCCGCGAGGACTACGTCAACGCCGACGGCGTGAAGGTGTCCCACCCCTATATGGGCATCATCGAGTTCGGGCCGGACGGGAAGATCACCGCCTGGCGCGACTATTTCCAGATGAAGGACCCGGCCGCGACGGGGTGAGTTCTCCCTCCCCCTTGTGGGGAGGGTGGCTCGCGAAGCGAGACGGGTGGGGAGCAGCCGCACAGCCCCCACCCTGTCGTCGCTGCGCGCCGACATCCCTCCCCACAAGAGGGAGGGAGAAACGTCAGATCCGCTCCGCCCGAAGCTGGCCCCGACGCACCTTGCCGGCGTCGTCGCGCAGCCGTTCAGCGGTGGCCTCGAAGGTGCGCGGCTGTTTGTAGCGGGCGATGCGCTCGGCGAGGAAGGCGGTCAGCGCCGCGGCGTCCAGCCGCCCGTCCGCCGTCTCAACGATGGCGTGGACGCGCTGGCCCAGGTCGTTGTCCGGCAGGCCGATGACCACGCTGCACTGGACGCCGGGGAAGGCGTCGATCGCCGCCTCGACCTCGGCCGGATAGACGTTGGCGCCGCCCGACAGGATCATGTCCACGCGCCGGTCGGCGAGGAAGAGATAGCCGTCGGCGTCCAGCCGGCCCATGTCGCCCAGGGTCTCGAACTCGCCCACCGCCTTGGGCTCGGCGCCCAGGTAGCGATAGGTGGTCCCCTGCCCTCGCAGCGGCCGGAAGAATATCTCGCCGACCTCGTCCACGTCGCAGGCCGAGCCGTCCGGACGCAGCACCTGCATCTCGTAGCCGGGCAGGACCCGGCCGACCGAGCCGGGCTTCTCAAGCCACTGCAGGCCGTTGATGCCGGTGCCGCCCATGGCCTCGGTGCCGGTGTAGAGCTCCCACACCGTCTCGGGGCCGACCCAGTCGATCCAGGCCTGCTTGAGCCACGGCGGACACGGCGCGGCGATGTGCATGACGGCGTCCAAGGACGAGATGTCGTAGCGGGCCTTCACCGCCTCCGGCAGGGCCCAGATGCGGTGCATCATGGTCGGCACCTGGAACAGCCAGCGCACCCTGTAGCGCTCGATCAGGCGCAGGGCTTCCTCGGCGTCGAAGCGCGGCATCAGCACCACGTGCAGGCCCCAGCCCAGGGCGAAGCAGGTCATGCCGAAGGGGGCCGCGTGGTACAGCGGCCCGGGATTCATCAGCACGTCGTCGTCCGGCAGCATGCCCAGCAGGGGCTTGTCCGGATCGGCGACGCCCGGCGACATGTCGACGATGACCTTGGGCCGGCCCGTGCTGCCGCCCGAGGCGATGGCCTTCAGGTGCGGGGCGATCTTCTCCGGCAGGGGGCTGTCATCGGCCGCCGCATCGAAGGTGTCCGCCTCCGCGAAGGCGGGCCAGCCGCCGGCCTTGGCCGCGTCGTTGATCACCACAAGCCGGGGCTTGAGCAGGTCGAGGACGCCCTCCAGCTCCGCCGCCGGCAGCTTGTGCGACAGGGGCGCGGGCGTGGCGCCCAGGGCCCAGACGGCGAAGGCCAGTTCGAGGAAGGCCGGGGTGTTGGGCAGGGCGATGGCGACGAAGTCTCCCGCCTCCACGCCCAGCCGCGCCAGGGTCCGGGCGCGGCGATTGACCCGCGACGCCAGCGCGGCGCGGGTCAGGGTCTCGCCTTCGAAGGACAGGGCCGGGCGGTCCGGATCGCGGGCCGCATGGATGTCCAGAAGGGCGCCCATGCCCCGGGGCGACATCTCGCCGATCCCGGGGGTGGACATGACGCGTGGGGTGGACGGGCGCTTCACACGACCTCCGGAGCGGCCTTCTTCGGCGGCCAGGGGATGAGGGAACTTGTGCGGGCGATATACTCGGCATAGCCGGGGCGCTGATAGGTCAGCCGCTTCTCGTAGGACGGCCCGCCGCTGTATTTCACGAACATCAGCAGCAGAAGCAGCGGCCCGACAATGGAGGCGACGCCGATCAGGCCGGTCTCCGCCGCGATGGCCCAAAGGCCGAACCAGACGCACAGGTCTCCGAAGTAGTTGGGATGGCGGGTGTAGCGCCACAGGCCGGCGTCCAGCACCTTGCCCTCATTGGCCTTGTTCGCCTTGAAGCGGACCAGCTGGAAGTCGGCCAGGCTCTCGAACAGGATGCCGAAGACGACCAGGCCGGCGCCGATCCAGCCCAGCGTGCCGATGGCCGCGGGCGTGGCCGACAGCTGGCCCAGCTGGACCGGCATGCTGACCACCCACAGGATCGGGGCCTGGAACATGAAGACCAGCCGCCAGGAGGCGACGGGGAAGCTCCAGCCCTTGGTCTCCTGCGCGCGGCTGAGCATCTTCACGTAGCGGCGGTCGGGTCCGTGGGAGCGCCAGCGCCACAGGATGTAGAGGCCCAAGCGCAGGCCCCAGACGCAGGCGAGCGCGAGCAGGAGCTGCATCCGCGCATCGGCGCCGTCGGCCTGGAAGAAGGTGGTCACCGCCATGAAGGCCAGGCCCAGCGCCCACCAGGCGTCGACGAAGGTGACGTCCTTCAGCGCGCAGCCGATGGCCCAGAGGATGACGAAGGACGCGATACAGATCCCGAGGTTGATCCCCAGGATCGTGGCGATCTCCTGAACAGCAGGCATTGGACTTCCCTCCCCTTGTGGCGCCGGCGCTAGCGGCCGGTCGACGGTTCCTTGACGAAGACGGCCTTGGCCATCTGCCGCTCCAACCCCTTGGGATCGCGCGCCTTGGCGGCGCGCATCTCGATGGCGAAGCGGTCTGTGTCGATCTCGTCCGTGCCCCGGGTGATGCCGCGCATGGCGGCCCGGGCGACGTCCTCAGGCGCCTCCTTGGCCCCCTTCACATGCGCGGCCATGCGCGTGTCGACCGAGCCGACGATCAGCGAGGTGACGGTCGTGCCCTGCCCGGCCAGCTCGGCGCGGATGCACGTCCCGGCGGCGCGCATGGCGAATTTGGACGGGCTGTAGCCCCCCATGTTCGGCGCGGCGAGGATGCCGCCGACCGAGAGGACGTTCAGGATGGCGCCGCCGCCGTTGGCCTTCAGGATGGGCGCGAAGGCGCGGGCCATGGCGACGGGGCCGAAATAGTTGACCTCCATCTCCTCGCGCGCGGCCGACAGGTCGTCGGCGCCGATCAGCAGCTGGTTGTTGAAGGCGCCGGCGTTGTTGACCACGACCGAGACGTCGGGACAGGCGGCCGCCGCGGCCGTGATCTGCTCCGGCTTCGACACGTCGAGGCGCACGGCCACGACGCGATCGGGAAACTCATCCTCGAGATGTTTCGCCGAGGCGGGATCGCGGGCGCCAGCGTAGACCCTGGCCGCCCCTTCCTGCATCAGCACGCGGACGAAGGCCTCGCCGATCCCGCGATTGGCGCCGGTGACGATGGCGACACAGCCCTGGACTTCCATGATCGGACCTCAGGCGGCGGTGTAGATGATGTCGTCGGGCTTCTTGGCGCCGCGGCGCAGCTGGGTCGGATCGTTGGTGATAGCCCCGCGCGCCCAGGTCTCCGAGATCTCGTGTTCCTCGTTCCACTCCCAGCACATGGTGCGGCGCAGGATCCGCCATTCGTTCCCACGCTTCTCCATCTGGTCCACGCAGCGGGCCAGGGTGCGGGTGTCGAACAGCTCCCCTTTCACCTTCAGGCGCGAGGCGGTGAGGATGTAGCATTCGGCCGTCGCCGTGGTCGGGCTCTTCAGCTCGATGACCAGGTTCATGGCCAGGTGGTTCATCAGCCCGGCCTTGGGCAGGCGCTCCTTGACGACGGCGACCCATTCGGACGCCGGGCCGTTGAAGGTGCCGCCGTGGTCCTCCCAACCGTCGGGCCAGTAGGCGCGCTCGACCAGGTCCGCATCGGCGCGGTCGCAGCCGCGCAGGAACAGCAGCAGGGTCTCCTCGATCGCCTTCTTGTCGAGAAGCGCCTGCACCTCGGGATCACGGTCGGCCATGGTCGTTTCCTCGGTTCGTTCTTTTAGTCTTTGAATGAAAGTGACATGACTTTTGTTAGCGGGCAACCCGCTGACATCAGAGGCGAAGGAGGCCCGGCGGCGCCGCGACCACGCGCGGGATGGCGTCCAGGACCATGCCGGCGACCGCGAACTGCTCAGGCTTGGTGCGCACGCCCGCCGGCGCGGTGTCGACCAGGTCCATGGCGATCTTCAGCCCGGGCAGGCCGTCGACCTCGATCCTCCAGTGCGGCTTGCCGGCGAAGGCCGGGTCGGCCGGGTCCATGATCCAGTTGACCTCGTGGGTGATGCGGCGGACGCCGTCGGCGAGGCCGTGCACCCGCCAGGTCGTCGCCGCCACCGTGCCCCGAGGGATGATGCCCGCCGCGACGATGAGGTCGAGCTCGGCGGTGCGCAGTTCGTGGTCGGACTCATAGCCGTCCAGCTTCAGACCGATGCGTTGCGCCAGCCCCTCGACACTCTGGGCGAACATGCGGTCGAAGGTTCGCGCCAGCGGGCCGTCCACCAGGTCGATCGACGCCGGATCCGCCCCGAAGCCGAGCGCGCCGAAGACATAGTCGGGGTTGGGAACCGTCGCGCAGTCAATGATTTCGCGGGTCGCGACGTTGCGGTGGGACAGGCACAGGCTGACGGCGTTGGCCGCCATCCGCTCCGCCACCCAGCCGGGATTCACCCCCGTCCCGGCCAGGGTCGCGCCGCCCTTCAGCGCGCTCTGCGACAGGGTCGCCGCATAGTCGGCGCCGAGCGCGGCGGGCTCGAAGTAGTTGTTGATCGAGATGACGTTCTTGCCTGCCTCCAGCAGACGCCGGACGTCGGCGTCATGCCCGTCATAGGGATCCGGCAACATCGGGCAGTGCAGCACCACGTCGGCGTCCAGCGCCAGGATGTCCTCGATGGCGCGGGTGGCGATCACCCCGGTCGGATCGCGCCGCGCGATGTCCCCGGCGTCCCGCCCGGCCTTGGCCGCTCCATAGACGAACAGACCGACCAGTTCGAAGCGCGGATCGTCGATCACGGCGCGCAGGCAGGCCCGCCCCATGGAGCCGGTCGCCCACTGGATCACGCGGATCGGTCTGGTCATTCGAAGCGGATCCTGTGACTTGCGATTCCGAACCGATACGCCATCAGTCCAGAAACGCAAGCCGGTTGCCAAGCCGTCCCGCTTGATTAGTATGTTTACGAAAGCGACGACGTACGCGCTTTGGAGGATATCCGATGGCTGAGCTGCCCTTCCTGCAAGCCCTTATGAAGTCTGTGAATTTCTACGCACGCTTCGCGCCGTCATTCACCCGCGTCGGCTACATCGCCCGCGGCCTGCCGTTCAAGCCGGTTCGCGCGGACTATTCCGGACAGACCTGGCTGGTCACCGGCGCGACCGGCGGGCTGGGGCGGGCGGCGGCGCTGCGCGCCGTGCGCAAAGGGGCCACGGTGTACGCGGTCGGGCGCAATGTCGCCGCGCTGGATGCGCTTCAGGCCGCGGCGGCGGGGGCGTCCGGACGGATCGTTCCGGTCGTCTGCGACCTGTCATCCATGCGGGCGGTGTCCGACCTGGCCCGCCGGCCGGAGATCGCCGCCCTGAAGTTCGACGTTCTGGTCAACAATGTCGGCCTGCTGATGCGGTCCTACCAGGCGACGGCCGAGGGGGTGGAGACCTCCTACGCGACCAATCTGCTGGGTCACTACATCCTGACGGAACAGATGCACGCCGAGGGCCTGTTGGCCTCGGAAGCGGCGATCATCAATGTGGTCTCGGGCGGCCTCTACAATCTGCCGCTGACCAAATCGATGCTGAACATCCCGGAAGAGAAGTTCAACGGCTTCGCCGCCTACGCGGCCCACAAGCGGGCCCAGGTGGCGCTGACCGAGCACTGGCGCGCGGCCTTCGCCGACATTGGGGCCAGGACCTACGCGGTCCATCCGGGCTGGGCCGACACGGCGGGGGTGAAGACCTCCCTGCCCAAATTCCGCAAGATCCTGGCTCCGATCCTGCGCAACGACGACGAGGGCGCCGACACCATCGACTGGCTGGCCGCGACCCGTCCGTCGGAGGTGGTCGATGAACTGTGGTTCGACCGGAAGCCGCGCACCGCGCACGCCTATCCGCACACCCGCACGCCGAGAGCGACGCCGGCCGACATCGTCGCCTTTCTGGAACGCGACCGGCAAGCGCTGGTCGGCTGACCGGGAGCTGGTGCGGGCGGTCGGACTCGAACCGACACTCCAGAGGACCCGGATTTTAAGTCACACACGCCAGCATCAACCATCTGATACTTAACAAGAATCTACCACAACCCAGTCGACTGTGTAAGCATTTGTGTAAGGCCGCAGCCTCCGCAGGAAGGCTCGGCATCGCACTTTATGTCAGGACGCAGGACTTCATGTTTCGGCTACCGAGCGGAGAGACGCGCACGCAAATCAAGCTCAGGTTCCTGAGAGCCGACCCGGAAGCGATAATCCACCTGTCGCCCTATCAAGGCGTCGAGAACATTGACGGCGTGGCTCGCTGCCGCCGCGAAACGCACGGGCTTATCTAGGACGCGCGGGAGAACTTCGGCGAACTCCTGCACATGGCTGATGTAGCTGTTGCGATGGTTGACCTTGAGATCGTTGATCGCCGCCCGGTACGCCTTGACTTGGGCCTTCAGATCTTCAGCCTTCCTGGCCGCTAGTCCCTCGCGATTCATGGCAGCGAGAGCATTTGGGAAAGACCGTGCCCCGGAACCGTCGTCGTCCAGCGCTGTAAGTCGCGCGATGATATCCCTCGTCCCGCTTTCCAGCAGGGCGAGCTCAAGCACGAGGTCTTCTCGTGACATCTTTCCCAGGTTCGGCAGGCGCTGCTTTTCGCGGTGCGCCAAGATCGTGAGCAGGAGGTAGAGGACATCCTGCTTGAGGCCTTCCAGCAGATCCTCCGAGGACGTGTAGACCTTCTTAGCCATTGAGCGTGAGCTCGGTCAGCGTCTTCCCTTCGCCCTCCAGCCTAAGCAACCAGTTCCCATAGATTCGCAACATGCCCGCTGGCCCGTCCGTCTTTGCTTCGCCTGTCTCCATCGACAAGTACAGGCGTGGGAAGGGATCGGCTTGCTCAATGACGAGGAACGGCTTGTTCTCGCCATCGAAGACGAGCGCGCCATGCGTCACCGCTTCGCGTCGCTCCGTCTTCGCGGTTCTGCCTACCACGAGCTCGGCATCGACAGCGTAGCACTCACCGGGGAGGTGCTGATTCTGCAGATAGCCCGGCAAGGCTGCCTGGCCCTTCACTTGACCGAGAAGGATGGCCGTCACCAGATCACCCGCCTTCACTGTGACGCCGTAGAGCGGCGGAGCTGTATCACCGACCTGGAACGCTGATCCGGGCTTCAGGCTGGAGATATCTACGGGGGCAGGAAACCCGACAACCTTCACCATAATCTCACGCTCCATCGATTGGGGATGTTAACTTGGGAAGTCCCCTCGCCCCATGCCAGCGCCACGCGGCGCCATCTCAAGTTTCGTTGCGCACAGCCAAGCTTCAATCAGGCATTGCGTCAATGCGCGCCTGTCGATCAGATCAGGTCCGAGTCGGGAGGTATGCATGATCAAGTGGGGAGACAGCCGGCAGGATCATGATCCTATCCTCGCGATATGGCCGAGCTATCGCCCGTTGCATGAGCGCTGGTTCATGGTGGAGCTGGTCGAGACCGAGGATGGCGGTGTTCGCTGGCGAGACCGACGAATCCCGTCCGAGGAGGGATGGGTCAGAATGGACGTCCATCCGGATCGGGAGGCCGCAGTATCCGCAGCCGAGGCTCTGAATCCCTCACTGGCGGCGGCGCTCGCTGCGAGGCAGATGGACGCAACAGAGAAGACCTCTCTCACCTTGAAGGTCCGCAAGGCGCTTCAGTCGCGGCAACGTCTGGCAGATGAGGAAGCCCTTATGCTTTCTGAGGCGGTCCGACGCCACGCGGACACGCCCCGGATCCCCATCGGTCAACTCAAGCTGCACACTGAGGCCGAGCCATATCGGGAGGCTCTTGCGCAAGAGCTCCAAACCTACCCCTATCTTTGGATGGCTCTTCTTGATGGCCGCGGACGGCAGGTCGTTCTGTATCGCAATGCCGACGACGTCTGGAGCAAGCCCTATCCCGCCGGAGAGAAGTCGGCTGAAAAGGCGTTGCGCGCCCGGATCGCCAACGGATTCAAGTTTCACCAGGATCAGCACTGGGGTCAGGTGAAGGCCAAGATCCGCGCCGAACTGCTGCCGCGGGCCAATCAGCTTCTTCAGCTCGCCAGCGTTCAACGCCTGCTCGCTGAGGCTCTGGCCCGTGGCGAGCGCGTGCTGGTCAGCAATGGGATCGTGTTCTGGTGCGAGCCGGACGGGCAGCTCGGCTGGACGGTCAAGGCGACGACAAGCGACAAGGGTGAGGATGGTTCGACCCTATGGCGCGAGGGCACCATACTCTCGACCAATCATGGGCGGCTCGTTGTCCTTCCCTACGTCAAGGAAGGCGGCGAACAGGTTCGCGGCCACACCAAAAACGGTCCAGGGGATGGACCGGCCAAGCCCAGACACCCCGACCACTTCGTCGAGATTCCCTTCCGTGAGCTGAAGGGCGATCTGATGATCGGTCTCTTCGGCGAGCTTCCGTACGAGTAGCTCGGTCAGGATCAGGGCCTCGCCCCATTAGCTCCCCGACCTCATCTCAGTCCTCATTTCTCTCTTCGGTAGGCCCCCGTGGACGCCAGCTTCGTAGATCTCGACATCCTACTGACCAAGGTGCGCAACGCCCAGTCCCGCATCTACTTCCTCGATGCCGTGAAGGCCTACAAGGCCGGCGCCCTTCGCGCCTCCCTGACGGCGGCCTGGGTCGCGCTCGCCTATGATCTGATCGCCAAGTACCGGGAACTGAGCGCGATGGGCGACGCGGCGGCGACGACCTTCCTTCAATCCTGGGACAATGCGACCGCGATCAACGACATCCGCCAGCTGCTCCAGTTGGAGGGCAGGATCATCGAGGACGCGGCGGACAACACCCAGGCGATCAGCCAAATCGCCCGGCGACAATTGGAGAGACTGCGTGAGGACCGCCACCTGTGCGCCCATCCCGCCTTCTCGGCCGAAGCCCTGCTGTTCGAGCCCACACCGGAACTGGTGCGGATGCATCTGGTGAACGCTGTCGATCTCGTGCTTGCCCAGGAACCCCTTCAGGGCCGAGCCATCTTCGAAGTCTTCGATGTCGACGTTCAGTCGCCCGGATTTCCGAACGATCACGCCAGGATCCTCGACTACGTCGAGCAGCGCTATCTCGTTCGCGTCCGGTCCCAGAACATCCGCAACTTTGGCACCGTTCTCGCCAAGTCCTTGCTCAAGGGTATTCCCCCTCACCTAGACGGAGTGCGCGGCAAAATCGCCTCGGCGCTCGTGGCGGTCAGGGAGCGAACCCCTGCAGCGTGGCCCGAACTCACGCCTTCTATTGTTCAGCTCCTCGACAATCTGGCGCCTGTCGATCGGCCTCGGGCGATCGCCTTCATCGCCGCCTTCCCGAACTTCTGGCCGCTGATCCAGGAGGCCACGCAGACCGCCCTGCAGGAGACCGTCAACAACCTCGACCCCGCCAATGTCGCCGATGTCCGGATCATGATGGGGATCACGTTCGAGCGGTTCCGGGCGCCCCTCCTCGCAGCGATACCGCGACTGGACCGCGACACACTTGCGCGCACGATCGCTGCCACTCCGCTCGCCGACCTATGGCCGAACGCGCTCGCGCGCTATGCGGGCTCGGGCAGCTTCAGGGGTTCGGAAGCCAACTTCAGCGACTTCATCGCGCCCTACACGGGCTCCCTGGCGCAGGCCGAGCTGGACCAGGTGCTCGATGCCGTTGTCGGCAACGGGCAGAACTACGCCGCAGCCGCGACAGGTGGTTTCCTGCTCAGTCTGCTGCGAAACGCCGGGCGTCAGCCTTCGATTGACGCGCGGAACCGGTTCGTTCAGGGACTGCACGAAGTCCGCCACGTGGACCAGTTTCGCGACGTTCTCGCGGTATTCGCCGCAGATGGATGGCAGCGGCCTCCCCTTGCGGTGATTGAGGACGAAGAGTAGGCGCCGCCCATCCCTGCTCGTAGGGCGGTGCTGCTGCAGGCGGCCCGGCACTTTAGGGGAGCATACGTTCGGATCCGGACTTCCGTGTCCTCTCCGCTCAGCTCTACATCCGGGACATAGCAAGTCTATGCGATGGGCCGCTCAATGCTGACGCCGGGAGCGGCTGCCGGTCTTCGTGGAGGGTTGAAGCGTTCCTGGACAGGACGGTCGAAGGCGTACCGGAAGATTACAGCTCCGATGAAGGCGCTCGCCAGGCCCGCAG
>NZ_JAHFPF010000014.1 GCF_023259385.1 Brevundimonas sp.
TCGGGCCGGTGTTCCAGCGCGCCGGGCGCCTGCACATGCCCGACTTCCTGGACGGCGCCGGCGCCGCGCGGCTGCATTCGGCGCTGACGTCGTCCACCGCCTGGTCCCGGTCGCTCATGCTGGGCCGCAAGGCGTTCACCCTGCCGACGGCGGACTGGGACGCCCTGCCCGCGGACAACCGGACGGAGTTGGAAGCGGGCATCCTCAGCGAGGCCCGCGCCGGGTTCCAGTACGCCTTCGACACCTGGCCGGTGTCGGACGAGATCGAGGCCGGCCGGCGCAGCGGGCATCCGGCCGAGGCCTTCCATGACTTCCTCAACAGCCCGGTCTTCCTGGACTGGATTCGGGCGCTGACCGGCGACAGCCGCGCCGCCTATTGCGACGCCCAGTGCACCCGCTACCGGCCCGGCGACTATCTGAACCGGCACACCGATGCGGCCGAAGGGAAGCACCGGCTGTTCGCCTATGTGATGAACCTCACCCCCGGCTGGAGCGTCGACTGGGGCGGCCTGCTCCAGTTCATCGATCAGGACGGCCATGTCGCCGAGGCCTACACCCCGGCCTTCAACGCCCTGAACATCTTCAAGGTGCCGCAGCCGCACTCGGTCTCCCTGGTCACGCCCTTCGCCGGCGGCGACCGGCTGGCCGTCACCGGCTGGATCCGATCACAGCGCCCCTAGTCCTTGAGGCGCTCCACCGCCTTCTCGGCCTGTTCGCGGTGGCGGCTCCTGACGTTGGCGCCGAGGGTGGCGATCAGGGCCGCGATCACCGCCGCGTCGTCGGTGAAGCCGATGCCCGCGAAGATGTCGGGAATGGCGTCGATGGGCAGGACGAAATAGGCGAGGGCTCCCATCATGATCCCCTTGGCGGCCAGCGGCGTCTCGGGATCGCGGGCGGCGTAGTAGACGCTGACCAGCTGGGCCGCGAACGGGATCCGGGCCGCCGTGCGCCGCAGCTTCGGCCAGAAGCCCTTCTGGACCCTGACCTCGTTGACCTCCAGCACCGAGGGCACGAGCGCCTTGGACGGGTCCAGCGCATCTTCAGGCGTCACAGGTTTGGCTTTGGCGGTCATGGCGGCTAAATCCCCCGCGACAGTACTCGGTTCACACAAGACATAGGGGCTCCGGCCATGAAACTCGACAGCAGCATCGCCGCAGTGGTCACCGGCGGGGCCTCGGGCCTGGGTGAGGGCACGGCCCGCGCCATCGCCGCCACGGGCGCCCGGGTCGCCCTGTTCGACCTGAACGAGGAGAAGGGCGAGGCCATCGCCGCCGAGATCGGCGGCGTCTTCTGCAAGGTCGACGTTACGGACGACGAGAGCGTCGCCGCCGCCTTCGCCAAGGCCCGAGCCGCCCACGGCCAGGAACGCCTGACCGTCAACTGCGCCGGCATCGCCACGGGTCAGAAGACCGTCAGCCGCAAGAAGGACACCGGCGAGATCCGCGCCCATGACATGGCCGGCTTCGAACGCACCGTCCGGGTCAACCTGTTCGGCACCTTCCGCGTCCTCAGCCAGTCTGCGGCGGGCATGGTGACGCTGGAGCCCATGGCCGACGGCGAGCGCGGCCTGATCGTCAACACCGCCTCGGTGGCGGCCCAGGACGGTCAGATCGGTCAGGCGGCCTATTCGGCGTCCAAGGGCGGCGTCTACGCCATGACGCTGCCGGTGGCCCGCGACCTCGCGCAGGAAGGCATCCGCTGCAACACCATCCTGCCCGGCATCATGTGGACGCCGATGATGGCCGGCATGGACCAGAAGATCCAGGACGCCCTGGCCGCCGCCATCCCCTTCCCCAGCCGCCTCGGCACGCCCGCCGACTACGCCTCCCTGGTGCTGGAGCTGGCCCGCAACGTCTACATCAACGGCGAGTGCATCCGCCTCGACGGCGCGATTCGTCTGGCTCCGCGCTAAATTCGCGAAAGGGGGCTTGCGAGGGTCCGCGAGGGTCCGCTATACGCCCCCTCCTCGACACGGGACGGCCTCGCCGTTCCACGGAGTGCGGGCGTAGCTCAGTGGTAGAGCACAACCTTGCCAAGGTTGGGGTCGAGAGTTCGAATCTCTTCGCCCGCTCCAGTCGTAGTTGGAAAAGGGCCGTCCTTCGGGGCCGCCCTTTCTGCGTCGGGGACTGAGGGTCTAACCGGAGCACCGCGCAGGTGCGCTCGCCGTCTCCGGACAGGCGACCCGGCCTCTGGAGACACAGCCTCCTGTAGGGATTGGGCGAAGGCGGCCCTTGACCCGCTACCTGGCCCTTGGGACCATCGGAAAGACGCAGAGGCTCGGCAAACGCGAGAATTCCGCGCCGCCTGAGCGTGCAACCCAGGCCGAGAGTCCGGCGCCGGCTCAAGGCAGGAGGTCAGGATGTTCGGTTGGAACAAGAAGCTCAACGATGTGATGGAGCAGCTCAGGCCCGACCTGAGCCGGGACTCGCTCGGCGTCGGCCCCGACTTCCCTGGCGTCGCCCCGAACCCTCTGATGAGCAGTGAGGCGCGCAAGCGCAATGCGGAGCTGCGTACGGGCGTGCTCGCGCTCGGCGTTCTCGTCGACTGGCGGGAGGTCAACAGCAATCCGCGCGTCGTCCTGATGTTCGACGTGGATACCGCCGATGGCCTCTCGTTCCGCGGTATCGCGGACGAAGCGCTCACGATCACTGAACTCACCCGGCTCGCCCCTGGGCAGACGCTGCCCGTGCGCTACCGGCCGGCCGTCATGGACCACTACGTCGCCCTTGCCCGGGATGCGGACCCCGCCGACGTGCAGCGGCTTTCCGACGAGATCGCGAGCCGCAGGCGGACCTGACCCGAAGCTTCAGATCCGCTTCAACCGCTTCGCGTGGCCGCCGACCATGTTCAGGGCGATGCGGTCGGGCAGGTGCTTGGCCAGGCTGGCCAGCACATTGTTCATGACACCCGGAGTCACCTTGGGCCGGTTGGCCTCGACGGCGTCATAGCCGACGCGGGCGACGTGCTCGGCCGTCTGCCACATCCAGGCGGGATAGGCGGTCGAGACCTCGTCGCGGGTGCCGTTGACGTCGTGGAACTCGGTCAGGGTGTAGCCGGGGCACAGGGCGGTGACGTGCACGCCGGTATCACGCAGTTCCAGATGCAGGCCCTGCGAGGCCTTGATCAGGAAGCTCTTGATCGGTCCGTACAGGGTGTCGCCGCCGGTGGCGGGCATCTGGCCCGCCAGCGAGGCCACATTGAGGATGCGGCCATGGCTGCGGGCGACCATGTCGGGCGCGAACAGCCGGGCCAGCTCGATCGGCGCCGTCAGCATGACCCGGATCATCGCCGCATGGGCCGCCGGATCGGTGTTGAGGAAACCGGCGGTGCGGCTGAAGCCCGCGTTGTTGACCAGCCCGTCAACCTCGATCCCGCGCAGGGCCAGGGCGTCGAACAGGCGGCGCGGCGCTTCGGGATCGGCGAGGTCTTCAGGAATCACCGTGACGGCCGAGCCGACGCGCCGCAGGTCCTCGGCGAGTGCCTGGAGGGGACCCTCGCGGCGCGCGGTCAGGACCAGGTCCCAGCCCTCGGCGGCGTAGACACGGGCCAGGGCCGCGCCGATACCGGCGGAGGCTCCGGTGATCAGGACGGTGCGGCGCCGGCCGGGGTTCACGCGCGGATCAGGCCGCGACGGGGCAGGACTTGTGCGGCGTGAAGGCCGCCAGCGAGGACGGGTTCTCGGCCAGCAGGTCGGCGATGGTGACCTTGGACAGGGCGTCGGCCGCGGCCAGTTCGGCGGCGGTCAGGGCCTTGGCCACCTGACGCGGAATATGCTCGCTGACCGGGCAGCCCTTGGCCCCCGCGGGCGGCGAGCCGATGTGGGCGCAGCCGTTCACGGCGGCGAGCACCTCGTTCAGCCGGATGTCCTCCGGACGGCGCAACAGCCAGGCGCCGCCGGACGCGCCGGGGCGGGTGGCGATCAGGCCGGCCTTGGCCAGCAGGGCGGTCACCCGGCGTACGACGACGGGATTGGTCGGCACCGAAGCGGCCAGAACCGCGCTGGGCGCGGCGTCGGCGGCGGAATACGCGCCCTTGTGGGCCAGATAGGCCAGAGAGTGGGCGGCGACGGGAAAGCGTTGGCTGTCGGACATGGGTCCTCGTTTCAGACGTCAAGATAAGCGCTCGAAGGGCGTTTCACAAACCGGCGCCACCTTCGCAGATGCAGCACGATTGAATCGCTCTATGAAAGGGCCTAAAGGCTCGCGGCTCTTTTGATGGGGCCGCGTCTCGCGGAGCCCCGGAGGAACTTCATGGCCGGGGCCCCTCCCCAAGCTGAAGATGGCGAGAACCCCGCCAGCCAGCCGTCCGACACCGATACCGCCGCCTCCCAGACCCCGCCCTCGCCGGCGGAGGCGCACGGGCTTGGCCACACGGTCGGCAAGGCGGGCAAGTTCGGCCTGATTATCGGCGCCATCGGCGTAGTCTTCGGCGATATCGGCACCAGCCCGCTCTACGCCCTGCGCGAGGCGATCGCCCATGCCCGCGACGGCGTCGGCGGCGACCTGGCCGTGATCGGCGTGGTCTCCCTGGCCTTCTGGGCGCTGATGGTGGTGGTGACGTTCAAATACGTCTTCTTCCTGATGCGCGCCGACAACAAGGGCGAGGGCGGCACCCTGGCCCTGATGGCCCTGGCCCAGCACGCCATCGGCCGACGCAGCGCCCTGATCTTCCTGCTCGGCGTTTGCGGCGCCGCCCTGTTCTACGGCGACGGCATCATCACCCCCGCCATCTCGGTGCTTTCCGCCATCGAAGGGGTCAAGGAGGCCCCCGGCATCGGCGGAGCCCTGGATCCCTTCATCGTGCCGGTCGCCGCCGGCATCCTGGTCGCCCTGTTCCTGCTGCAGGCCCGGGGCACGGCCGGCCTGGCCAAGTATTTCGGCCCGATCACCGCCGTCTGGTTCCTGAGCCTGGGCGTGCTGGGCCTGATCCACATCTTCGACGACGTCTCGATCCTGCGCGCCCTGTCGCCACACTACGGGGTTCAGCTGCTGCTCAATGACGGCTTCCTGGGCTTCGTCATCCTGGGCAGCGTCTTCCTGGCGGTGACCGGCGCCGAGGCGCTGTATGCGGACATGGGCCATTTCGGCAAGGCGCCGATCCGCGCCGGCTGGCTGTATTTCGTCCTGCCCTGCCTGACGCTGAACTACCTCGGCCAGGGGGCGCTTATCCTCGCCCACCCCGGCGCCGCCGAAAACCCGTTCTGGAGCATGGTGCCGCAGGTCATCTACTGGCCGATGCTGGCGCTCGCCACGGCGGCCACGGTGATCGCCTCGCAGGCCGTCATCACCGGCGCCTTCTCGGTGACCCAACAGGCGGTCCAGCTGGGCCTGCTGCCCCGCATCCAGATCCTGAACACCTCGGAAAGCCAAGCGGGCCAGATCTTCGTGCCCGCGGTCAACAGCCTGCTGATGATCGGGGTCCTGGTGCTGCTGTTCGTGTTCCAGAGCTCGCACAACCTGACCGCCGCCTATGGCGTGGCGGTGACCGGAGTGATGCTGATCAACACCCTGATGGCGTGGTTCGTCATCACCAAGAAGTGGAACTGGCCGATCTGGGCCGTGCTGGGCTGCCTGATCCCGTTCGGCTTCATCGACAGCGTCTTCCTGACCTCCAACCTGCTGAAGATCCCGCAGGGGGCCTGGATGCCTCTGGTGCTGGGCGCGGCGCTGGTGCTGCTGATGTGGACCTGGGTGCGCGGCACCCAGATCCTGTCGGCCAAGACCCGCAAGGACAGCCTGCCGCTGCTCGACCTGATCGAGATGCTGCGCGCCCGTCCGCCGCACCGCGCCCCGGGCACGGCCATCTTCCTGACCAGCGATCCGGACATCGCCCCGGTCGCGCTGATGCACAATCTCAAGCACAACAAGGTGCTGCACGAGAAGAACGTCATCCTGACCGTGCGGACCACGGACCGGCCCCGCGTCGATCCGGCCAACCGGGTGTCGATCGAGCCGATCTCGGACGACTTCAAGAAGCTGGTCATCTCCTACGGCTTCATGGAGCAGCCCAATGTGCCCAAGGCGCTGGGCGTCTGCCGCAAACAGGGTCTGAAGTTCGACATCATGTCGACCAGCTTCTTCCTGGGCCGCCGCTCGGTCATCGCCTCGGCCACCGAGGGCATGCCCATGTGGCAGGACCGGCTGTTCATCTTCCTGATGCGCAACGCCGCCAACCCGACCGACTTCTTCCACATCCCGCCCGGCCGCGTGGTCGAGCTGGGCACACAGGTTTCCGTATGACCGGACGTGACACCGGCCGGAACTCGGCCTCCCGCGGGCGCCGCATGGCCGACAAGGCGCGCGGTCCGCGTCGGCCGCGAGTGGAAGCCCCGCGAGACGAAGCGGCCGACATCGGCGTCGAGGCCCGCCTGGCCGCCGGCGTGCTGCTGAACGCGGCGCTGGAAGGCCGGGGCGGTCTCGACTCCGCCCTGAACTTCCGTGAGGTCGCCTCGCTGGAAGGCCCCGACCGCGCCTTCGCCCGCGCCGTGGCCATGGCCGCCCTGCGCCGCCTGGGCGAGATCGACCAGATCCTCGACCGTCGCCTGCAGAAAGCGCCGCCGCTGGCGATCCGGACCATCCTGCGCGTCGCCCTGGCCCAGACCCTGGTGCTGGAGACCCCGGCCTTCGCCGCGGTCTCGACGGCGGTGAAGCTGGCCGAGCGCGATCCCAAGACCCGGCCCTACAAGAACCTGGTCAACGCCGTGCTGCGCGGCGTGGGCCGCGACGGCCCCGGCCTGACCACGGCCGAGAGCAATCTGCCCGAATGGCTGGCCGCCCGCTGGAAGGCGACCTGGGGCGAGGCCGGTCTGAACGCCCTGGCGCTGGCCGCGCGCGAGGAGCCGGCGACGGATCTCAGCGTCAAGCCGGACGCCGATCCCGCCGAGGTGGCCGCCCTCGTTGAAGGCGAAGCCCTGCCGGGCGGAACCGTCCGCACCGGCCGCCGCGGCGACGTGGCGAGCTGGCCGGGCTTCGAGGACGGGAGCTGGTGGGTGCAGGACGCCGCCGCCGCCGTCCCCGTCCGCCTGCTGGCCCCCCAGGCCGGGGAATCCATCATTGACCTGTGCGCCGCGCCGGGCGGCAAGACCCTGCAGCTGGCCGCCTCGGGCGCCTCGGTCGTAGCGCTGGACCGGTCGGAGACACGCCTGAAGCGCCTGCGCGCCAATCTGGAGCGCACCAAGCTGGAGGCCGAGATCGTGGTCACCCCGGCCGAGGACTGGGAGGACGCCCGCGCCTTCGACGCCGTCCTGCTGGACGCGCCCTGCACGGCCACCGGCACCTTCCGCCGCAATCCCGAGGTCCTGCGCGCCACCAAGCCCGCCGAGGTCGCCAAGCTGGCCGACGTGCAGCACCGCCTGCTGGACGCCGCCGCCGAGCGGGTGAAGCCGGGCGGCCGCATGGTCTATTGCGTCTGCTCGCTGGAGCGCGAAGAGGGCGAGACCCAGATCATCGCCTTCCTGCGCCGCAACCCGGCCTTCCGGACCGTCCCCGCCGTCCCCGCCGAGGTGGGCGCGCCGGACGAGGCGCTGACGCCCGAGGGCTGGCTGCGCATCCTGCCGTCCATGTGGGCGGAAAAGGGCGGTCTGGACGGCTTCTTCGTCGCCCGGCTGGACCGCGTCGCCTAGGCGACGTCCATCACCACATAGCTGGGTTTGATCCGGGGCGTGAAACCCAGGGTCTCGTAGAAGGCGATGGTGTCCGTATGCCCGATGCGGGCGTGCAGGAAGACCGTGTCGCCCCGATCCAGGATACGTTGGCCCACCGCCCGCATCAGCGCCCCGGCGTAGCCGTGGCCGCGATGGTCGGGATGGGTGCAGACCCCGCTGACCTCGCTGAAGCCGTCCAGGCTCAGCCGCTCGCCGGCCATGGCCACCAGCGCCCCCTCATGCCGAATGCCGATGAAGGGACCGAGCAGATGGGTCTTCGAGAAGAACGGCCCCGGCTGGGTCAGGGCGGCCAGGGCCAGCATCTCGGGCCCGTCCGCGTCGGTCAGGGCCTCGAACGCGACCTCCCGACCGCCGGCGCTCATGGCTGTCGCCGTCATCTGCAGGCAGTCGATCCGGTCGACCTCCACGAGGCCTGGCGGCACGACCGGATCGGCCTCGAACAGGGCGACCCGGCCGGTTTCACGGGCCAGGGCGACCCAGTCGTCGGCCCTCGCGTCCGGCCCGGCGGCGGCGAACAGGGCGTAGGCCGGATCGAACCGCATCACCCCGCCCTCACGGATCGAGAGCGGCGCCTGGCGGGTGGACAGGGCGTTCCAGACGGCGCGGTCGAGCGGATGGTTCGAGGACATGCCCCTACCTAGTCTCCCCGGCGACGTTCGCCAGACCCCACGGGACGCGGGGTCCGGAAATCGCCGTCACGCGCGCCAGAAGCCCACGATCTTCTTGACCTCGTCCACCACCGGATCGGCGATAGCCGAAGCGCGTTCGGCGCCGTCCTTGAGGACCCGGTCGATCTCGGCCGTATCGGCCATCAGGCGGCGCATCTCGGCGGTGACGGGGGCCATGGAGGCCACGGCCAGCTCGGCCAGGGCCGGCTTGAAGGCGCCGAAGCCCTTGCCGCCCCATTCGCGCAGAACCTGCTCCCGGGTCTCGTCGGCCAGGGCGGCGTAGATGGTCACCAGGTTCTTGGCCTCGGCGCGGCCCTCCAGCCCCTCGACCGCTTCCGGCAGGGCGTCGGGGTCGGTCTTGGCGCGGCGGATCTTGGCCACGATGGTGTCGGCGTCATCGGTGAGGTTGATGCGCGAGGCGTCCGACGGATCGGACTTGGACATCTTGGCCGCCCCGTCGCGCAGGCTCATCACCCGCGGCGCCGGACCCTGGGTCAGAGGCTCGGGCAGGGGGAAATAGCCCGGGACGCCGAAGTCGTTGTTGAACTTGGCGGCGATGTCGCGGGTCAGTTCCAGGTGCTGCTTCTGGTCTTCGCCGGTCGGCACCTCGGTGGCCTTGTAGAGCAGGATGTCGGCCGCCTGCAGCACCGGATAGGTGTACAGGCCGACGCTCGAGCGCTCCTTGTGCTTGCCCGACTTCTCCTTGAACTGGGTCATGCGGTCCAGCCAGCCGAGGCGGGCGACGCAGTTGAAGATCCAGGCCAGTTCGGAATGGGCGCGCACGGCCGACTGCGGGAAGATCACGGACTTCGACGGATCGAGGCCCGAGGCCAGATAGGCGGCGGCGATCTCGCGCGTCTGGGCGGTCAGCAGGGCCGGGTCCTGCCACACGGTGATGGCGTGCAGATCGGCCACGAACAGGAAGCAGGGCGCGCCCGTGTCCTGCAATTGTGTGAAGCGCTTCAGGGCGCCGAGGTAGTTGCCCAGGTGCAGGGCGCCGGAGGCCTGGATGCCGGACAGGATGCGGCGCGGGCCGTCATAGGCCGGAACGGTCTGGGCCGGGGTGGAATCGGTCATGGTCGGTACTCGGGAGGAAATCTGGATCAGGCGCGCGGCAGCGCGCGCGGGAAGGCGCCGGAGAAGATCAGCCGCGCCATCGGCGGACGGTGAAGGTCTGTCCTGAAATCGTCATTTCATCGCGCTTATCGTCTCGCTGGCGGTCAGTCCAGACCGGACGAGATGGAGGCTCCCGGCTCGCGGCGCAGCACCGCCTTCAGTTCGGACAGGCTGACGGCCCGGAAGGCGATCAGGCAGACCCCGTAGACCACCGCGCCGAGGGCGCAGACGACCACCACGGCGACCTCCTTGGCGAGGAAGACGCGGCTCAGGATCTCATAGCCGATCCCCGCCGCCAGCAGGCCCGCCGCCATGACGGCGCTGGCCAGCAGCACCCGCGACAGGCGCGACAGGAAGGGAGTCGTCGCGCGCCACGCCTTCTCCCGGATCAGGGTCCCGCCCAGCAGGGCGACGTTGACCCAGGCCGACAGGCTGGTGGCGATCGCCAGCCCCAGCACGCCGTCGGCGCCCATGGACTGAAGCAGGAAGAACAGACCCGTGCCGACCACCACGGTGATCCCCACCGAGGTGACGGCGAAGATCATCGGCCGACGCGTGTCCTGGCGGGCGAAGAAGGGCGGGGTCAGGACCTTGGCCAGCACGAAGGCCGGCACGCCCCAGGCGAACTGGCGCAGCACATCGGCGGTGCGGGCCGCGTCGGCGCTGGTGAAGGCGCCGCGCGTCACGGTGGCGTCGATGATGAAGAAGGGGATGACGAACAGGGCCACGGCGGCCGGCAGGGTGAAGGCCATCGACAGGGTGATGCCGTCATCCAGGGTGCGGCGGCCGCCCTCGTGGTCTCCGGTGACGAAGGCCCGGGTCAGCCGGGGCACCAGCGCCAGGCCGATGGCCACGCCGACCAGGCCCAGCGGCAGCTGGTACAGACGGTCCGCGTTGTAGAGCACTGACCGGGCGCCCTCGTTCGAGCCGGTCAGGAACTGGCTGACGACCGAATTGATCTGCAGGGCGCCGCCCGCGAGAACGCCGGGAATGGCCAGGGCCAGGGTCTTCTTCACCCCGGCGGTCAGGCGCGGCCACGACAGCTTCAGCCGCACGCCGAGCCGACGCACGCCCCACCACAGCAAACCCGCCTGGAGCACGCCCGAGACCGTGACCGCCGCGCTGACCGCCAGCAGGATGTTCGGCTGGCTCATCGGGATCAGGCTGGGCGCCAGAAGCGGCACGAGGGTGCACAGGTTCAGGAACACCGGCACCCCGGCGGACAGGGCGAACCGGCCGCTGGTGTTGAGCACGCCCGACAGCAGCGAGGCGATGGTCATGCAGGCCAGATAGGGCATGGTCAGCTGGGCGGCGGTGACGGCGGCCCACATGACCCCGGAATCGTCCTTCCAGGCCGACAGCAGCACCGGCATGATCCACGGCATCAGCACCTGCAGCAGGATGCAGAAGCCTGCGACGACGGCGAACATGAAGCTGAGCGCCTCGGACGCCGTGACGGCGGCCGCCTCCTCGCCCTCGCGCTCGCGCACGCCGCCGTAGATCGGCACGAAGGCCTGGGCGAAGGCGCCCTCGGCGAACAGGCGCCGGAACATGTTGGGCAGCATCAACGCCGTGGTGAAGGCGTCCATCATCGGCCCCTGGCCGAAGCGGGCCGACAGGACCAGATCGCGGGCGAAGCCCAGAAGGCGGCTGCCCAGGGTCAGGGTCGCTTGCACCAGGGTGTTGCGGGCGAGGCTCATCGGGAACTCAAGGGCGGCGGGAGCTGCTGGATTAGCCTGCTTCAGGACGGGGCGATACGGGCCGTTTCCGGTCGAATTCGGAGACGTCGCGCAGGCTGGCGCGGACCGGCGCGGAAACCGAGCGGCCGTTGGCGTCGCGGCGGTCCAGCACGGCCTCGAGCTCGGCCCGCAGCTGCTCCAGCTTGGCGCCCGGCCTGGGACGTCCGCCCTTCGCGTCGGTGACGTAGAAGCTGTCTACCGCCCGCTCGCCGAAGCCGGCGATATGGGCCGAGCGGATCGACAGGCCGTGGTCGGTCAGCATGCGCGACAGTTCGGCCAGCAGGCCGGGACGGTCGGCGCCCGACAATTCGATCACCGCCGCGTCGGGGCTTTCGTCCAGATCGATCAGCACCACCGGCCGCACGTCGAAGGCGGCGCGGCGTGGATTGGGCTGCGGCTCGGGCGGAGGGGCGGACCGGTCGCCCCGAGCCGCGCTTTCCAGCGCCGCCACCAGCCGGGTCAGCCGGCGCGGCTCGGCCTGGCCATAGGGGGCGCCCGATCCGTCCTGCAGTTCGAACACATCCAGCGCCGTGCCGTCCTCGGCGGTGGCCACCCGGGCCCCGACCACGTCCGCCCCGCCCGCCGCCAGCGCCGCCGCCAGATCGGCGAACAGGCCCGGCCGGTCCTTGGCCGCCACGGCGACGCGCGCTGCGGCCAGGGGCTCGCTGCCCTCGTCGTTCTTGCGCTCGGCGACGATGCTCGCCGCCGCGCCCGAGGCTCCGGCGCGGGCGACCAGATCGGGGAAGTCGGCCAGCGGGTCGGCGCGGGTCACGTCCTCGCCCCGGAACACGCCCTCGGTGCGCTGATACAGGTCGCGCATCAGCTGGCCTTTCCAGCCGTTCCACACCCCCGGCCCCACGGCGCGAATGTCGGCCACGGTCAGCACCAGCAGGGTCCGCAGCCGTTCGGGATCGCCGACCAGCCCGGCGAAGGCTCGCACCGTCGCGGGATCGGACACGTCGCGCTTCTGGGCGTAGTCGCTGAGGGCCAGGTGATGGCGCACCAGCCAGACCACGAACTCGGTCCGGCGCGGGTCGATGCCCAGCCGGTCGCAGGCGCGCCGCGCGGCGATGGCGCCGTCCTCCAGCTGCCCCCGGTCCCCGCCCTTGCCGACGTCATGCAGCAGCATGGCCAGCATCAGGGCCTCGAAGTCGTCGATACGGTGGACGATCTCGGTGGCCGTCGGATGTTCGGCGCTCAGCTTGCCGCGCCAGATGTCGTTGATGATGCCGATGGCCTGCAGCGTGTGCTCGTCGACCGTATAGGCGTGGTACATGTTGAACTGGGTCTGGCCGACGATCCGCCCCCATTCGGGCAGGAAACGGCCCAGCAGGCCTGTCTCGTTCATCAGCGTCAGCACGCGATAGGGCCGCTGCCCCGTCAGGATGTCGAGGAAGGCGCGGGTCGCCTCGGCGTCGCGGCGCAGCGACGGCGTGACCAGCGACAGCGACCGCGTCACCGCCGAAAAGGCGTCGGGGTGCAGGTCCAGGTCATGCTCGTCGGCAGTGCGGAACAGGGTCAGCAGCTTGGTCGGGTCCTCAGCGAAGACCTCGGGCCCCGTCACCGACAGGCGGCCCGAGACCTCGACGAAGCCCTCGACGCCCAGATTGCGTTTCCGGCCCGGGATCAGCCGCGACAGGCTCATCGTCGGCTTCTGGTGGCGCGCCTCCAGCTTGGCCGACATGGCCCGGGTCAGGGCGCCCACGTCCCGCGCCACGATGAAGTAGCGGCGCATGAACCGCTCCACCGCCGGCTCGTCGCCCCGTCCTTGCCAGCCCATGCGGCGGGCCACCTCGGGCTGCAGGTCGAAGGTCAGCTTCTCCTCGGCCCGACCCGCCAGCAGGTGCAGATGCGCCCGGGTGCGCCACAGGAAGTCGAAGGACTCCTCGAACGTCCGGCGTTCCCGCGAGGTCAGCAGATCATCCATGACCCGCGCGCCCAGCGGGCTGTCCGGCGCCAGCGACCGGGCGATCCAGAACAGGGTGTT
The DNA here is from genome assembly GCF_023259385.1 of Brevundimonas sp. Lineage (GTDB taxonomy): Bacteria > Pseudomonadota > Alphaproteobacteria > Caulobacterales > Caulobacteraceae > Brevundimonas. Next base: position 13,174 of record NZ_JAHFPF010000014.1, read on the forward strand.
GAGATCGCGCAGGCCGCCCTTGCCGTCCTTGACGTTGGGCTCGACGCGATAGCGCACCGCGCCGGTCTTCTGGTGGCGGACGTTCCGCTCCTCCAGCTTGGCGGCGATGAAGGGGCGGGGATCGGCCTTGGCCACGAAGGCCTGGAAGCGGGCGATGAAGTCGTCCGCCAGCTTCTCGTCCCCGGCCAGGGGGCGGGCCTCCAGCAGGGTGGTGCGGACCATCATGTCGGTTCGGGCCAGCGCCAGCGATTCATCGACCGACCGCGCCGCCTGCCCGACCTTCACGCCCAGGTCCCACAGGACGTAGAGCATGAATTCGATCACCTGTTCGGTGCGCGGGATCGACTTCCACGGGCGCAGGAACAGCAGGTCCAGGTCCGAGAAGGGCGCCATCACGCCGCGTCCGTAGCCGCCCACGGCGATCAGGCTCAGCCGCTCAGCCTCGGTGGGATTGGGGGCCGGATAGAGGACATCGGTGGTGAAGCGCCACAGGGCGGTCAGCATGTCGTCGGCGGCGGCGGCGTAGAGCCGCGCCACCTCGACGCCCTCGCCCCCCGCCTCCAGCCGCCGGGCCGCCTTCGCCCGGCCCGCGTCCCAGCTCTCGCGCAGGATCGCCGCCACGGCCCGACGCACATCGGACGCCCCGGCCGTCTCCGCCAGCCGCGCGTCGAGGGTCTGGTTCACCGGCCTGCCGGCCCTTTGGCCAAACCCTTGAGGCGATACAGGGCCTCCAGCGCCTCGCGCGGGCTCAGCTCGTCGGGCTCGATGCCCTTCAGCGCGTCCTCGACCATCGAAGGCCGGGCCGGTTCGGGCGCGGCCGGCTCGGCCATGGCGAACAGGGGCAGGTCGGTGAGATTGGCGCCGGCGGTCTTCTCGCCTTCCAGCCGGTCCAGCACCTCGCGGGCGCGGGCGACGACCGGTCCCGGCACGCCGGCCAGCCTGGCCACCTGCACGCCGTAGGAGCGGTCGGCCGCCCCCGGCGCCGCCTCGTGCAGGAAGACCAGCTCGCCGTTCCACTCCTTGGCCCGCATGGACAGGTTGCAGACGTGGGCCAGCCGCGTCTCCAGCACCGCCAGCTCGTGATAGTGGGTGGCGAACAGAGTGCGGGCGCGGTTGCGGTCGTGCAGCGCCTCGGTCGTGGCCCAGGCGATGGCCAGGCCGTCGTAGGTGGCGGTGCCGCGGCCGATCTCGTCCAGCACCACGAAGCTGCGCTCGGTGGCCTGGGTCAGGATGGCGGCGGTCTCGACCATCTCCATCATGAAGGTGGACCGGCCGCGCGCCAGATCGTCGCCCGCTCCGACCCGGCTGAACAACCGGTCGACCACGCCCAGCCGCATCGATTTCGCGGGCACGAACGCCCCGGCCTGGGCCAGCACCACCAGGAGGGCGTTCTGGCGCAGGAAGGTCGATTTACCGGCCATGTTCGGCCCGGTGACGATCGACAGTCGGGCGCCGGCCGCGCCCGAACCGTCAAGCCGGCAGTCGTTTGGCGTATAGGGATCACCCGCCGCCTTGACCGCCGCCTCGACCACCGGGTGACGCCCGGCGGCGACCTCGAAGCAGAGGGTATCATCGACGTGCGGCCTCACCGCCCCGACCTCCTGCGCCCATTCCGCCAGGGCGGCGTGGGCGTCGAGCTCGGCGAGCGCTTCGGCCACGGCCTGGAGCGGCTGGGCCAGGGACTGGACCGTGCGCCGCCAGATCTCGAAGGTCTCGCCCTCGATGGCCAGCGACCGGTGGCCGGCCTGGCTGATCTTGGCGTCCAGCTCGGACAGTTCGACGGTGGTGAAGCGGACCTGGTTGGCCAGGGTCTGGCGATGGATGAAGGGGCTTTCGCCGGTGGGGCGCAGCAGGGGCTCGGCGGCCTTGGCGCTGGTCTCCAGGAAATAGCCCAGAACGGCGTTGTGCTTGATCTTGAAGGCCACGCCGGACTCCGCGACCGCGCGGGCCTCCAGATCGGCCACGACCCGGCGGCTGTCGTCGCGCAGGCGGCGCGCCTCGTCCAGCTCGGGGCGGAAGTCGGGGTTCACGAAGCCGCCGTCGCGCGCCAGATGCGGCGGCTCGGCGACCAGCCCCTCGGCCAGATCGACCAGCAGGCGGCCCAGGTCGGGCGTCAGGGTCAGACGGTCGACGCAGGATGCGATGCGCGGCGGCGGCCCGGTCAGCGGATCGGCCACCGGCGGGAACAGGCCGGCGATGCCCTCGGCGATCGACAGGCCGTTGCGGATGCCGGCCAGATCGCGCGGCCCGCCCCGGCCCAGCACCAGCCGCGACACCGCGCGGGCCACGTCCGAAGAGGCCTTCAGCCCGTCGCGCAGATCGCGGCGCAGATCGCGGCGCTCCAGCAGCCATTCGACCGCATCGAGTCCATGGTTGATGGCGACGGGATCGCGCAGCGGACGCACCACCCGCTCGGCCAGAGCCCGGGCGCCGCCCGAGGTCACGGTGCGGTCGATCGAGGCCAGCAGTGAACCGTCGCGCTCGCCGCGCTGGGTCCGGTCGATCTCCAGACTCAGGCGCGTCGCCGGATCGATGGCGAGGAAGCCGGTGTCGCCGGTGCGGCGCGGCGGGGTCAGGGCCGGGATCTTGCCGGCCTGGGTCGTCTCCAAATAGGCGGCGATCAGGCCCAGGGCCGAGACCTCCGCCTCCTCGAAGGCGCCGAAACCGTCCAGCGAGGCCACGCCGTACAGGCGCTCGACCCTGGCCTTGGCGCCGACCGGCTCGGCCAGCGCCTGCGGCAGGGCCTGGACCACGCCGCCGGACCCGTTCAGCGCGTCCTTGGTCGCCTCGTCCGAGAACAGGCGATCCGGGACCAGCACTTCGGACGGCCGGAAGGACGACAGGGTCGCGCCCAGATCCTCCAGCGAACAGGCCACCACATCCACCGCCCCGGCCGACAGCTCGACCACGGCCACGGCCGCCCGGCCCTTGCGCACCGCCACGGCGGCCAGCCGGTTGGCGCCGCGCGCGTCCAGCAGGCTGTCCTCGGTCAGGGTGCCCGGTGTGACCACCCGCACGACGCCGCGGTGCACCACCGCCTTGCCGCCGCGCTTCTTGGCCTCGGCCGGATCTTCCAGCTGTTCGCAGATGGCCGCCTTGAAGCCCTGCCGGATCAGCCGAGCCAGATAGCCGTCCAGCGCATGCACCGGCACCCCGGCCATGGGGATGTCGTCGCCGTTGTGCTTGCCCCGCTTGGTCAGGGTGATGCCCAGCGCCGCGGCGGCGATCTCGGCGTCCTTGAAGAACAGCTCGTAGAAGTCGCCCATGCGGAAGAACAGGATGGCGTCCGGCTGTCCGGCCTTGGCCGTCAGATACTGGGCCATGAACGGCGTCGCGCCCTCCAGGGACGGGACGGCGTCGGCGTGCGGCGGGTGAGCGAGGGGAGCGTTCATGAGAGCGGCGCAAGGTGAAGGAATGCCGGGAACGGCTCAAGCGGAATAGGGCGTCCTTTACCTCCGCTCACAACTGAATGCATTGTTCGGCCATGATCCTGCGCGGCCTTGCTTCGATGTTCATTCTGGCGGCCTCGGCCTTGCCGGCGATGGCGGAGGAACCACCTCTCTGGAAACTTGTCGCCCAGTCTGACGTGATTGTCCTGGCGTCGGTGGACACGCCTGCCGTCCCGCCGCCCGGAGCCTATGTTTCCCTGCCGCTGAGAGATGTCGCGGCGCTGAAGGGGGAAACAAGCGCACGCCCTGAACTACAGTGGTACTCGGCCCCTCGAACGTACATGCCGTCCCTGGAGCAGTTGCGGGCCGCCGACGGCTCTCGATCTCTTGTGTTCGCCCTGCGCAGTGAAGGCCGCCTCTATTTCGCCGGCTATACACCCACCGCCTTCCGTCCTGCCGATGCGGAATCCGTGGCAGCGGTCGAAACGGAGGTTTTAAGGCAGGCCGGCGTGCTCGCTCGTTGGCGGCGCGACACATCGGTTCCCCATTACGCCGAGGTGCAGGCCATCATCGAGGCCATCATCGCCCTGCCGCCCGCATCAGGTGACGAAAGGCGGAGCGGACCGAGCCGGCAACAACACCTCTTCGATCGCTTGATCGCACTCGGCCCGGCAGCCGTGCCCGCCATCATCGAGCAGATGGATGACAGACGCCGCCTGCCGGAGCCGCAAATCTCCTTCGTGAACGATGCGCCCAACGCCTTCGAAGGCATTCGTCATTACGGACCCGATGTCATGACTGAGGCTCTGGCCGCTGTTCTGAACCAACTCACGAATGAGGACTTCGGCTCCATCTACAACGGAAGCACGCCGGCCGAGCGACAGGCGGCCGTCCAAGGTTGGCGCGTCTACCTTGATCATCTGCGCAACGACGACGCCGCCTGACCTTGCACAAGCGTCGCTGCACTGCGACAAGCCGCGTCGGCGGTTAAGGGAACACGGTGCGAAACCGTGGCTGTGCCCGCAACTGTAGGCGGCGAGATCGCTGTCCGCCCGGAGCTCGCTCCGGCGCCACTGGCCTTCGGGCCGGGAAGGCGAGGGCTTCGATTGTCGACCCGCAAGCCAGGAGACCTGGCCGCCACCGTCGCTCGCCGCTGTCCGGGACCAGGCAGAGGCGCGGGGACTTCCGTCGCAGCGACCCGATCTTGCGCCGTCCGGACCTTCGGGTTCGGCGGATCGGTTCGCTCACATGAGGCCTCTCGCGCGCATTCGCGGGGCCCGTACGGGGTTTTCGCTCATGAAGCGCTCCATTCTGCTTTCCACCGCGGCCATGGCCGCGGTCTTCGCCGGTCCCGCCTTCGCCCAGGAGGCGCAGGACGATTCCCTGCCCGAGATCGTGGTCACCGCCACCCGCATTCCCTCCATCGTCGCCGACACGCCCGGCGCCCGCGTGATCGACAGCCGGACCATCGAACAGCGGGGCGCCGTCTTCGCCGCCGACATCCTGTCCGACGTTCCCGGCCTGTCGGTGACCCGCTCGGGCGCCTTCGGCGGCGTCGCCCAGGTCCGCATGCGGGGCGCCACCCCCGGCAAGACCCTGGTCCTCGTGGACGGCGCGCCGGTCAACGACGCGGCCGAGCCCAACGGCGCCTATGATTTCTCGGGCTTCGACCTGGGCGACATCGAGCGCATCGAGGTCCTGTCCGGCCCGCAGTCCTCGCTGTGGGGTTCCGACGCCATCGGCGGCGTGATCGCCTTCACCACCAAGGAAATCGACGGTGTTCGCGCCGAGGCCGAGGCCGGCAGCTTCGGCACTGTGCGCGGCCGCCTCGCCGGCGGCGCGGCCAATGAGACCTGGGCGCTGGGCGGCTATGTCTCGCGCTTCACCACCGACGGCGTCTCCGTCGCCGATGAGGCCAACGGCAATCCTGAGGCCGACGGCTTCGAAAACACCACCGTGGGCGTTCGCGGCCGCTACGCCGTCTCCCCGACGGTGAAGCTGGAGGGCTCGGCCCGCTGGTCGCGCAGCGAGGCCGACCTCGATAACGGCTTCCCGGTTTCGGACAACGCCGACCGTTCGGAATCCGAGCAATGGTCGGGCTTCACCCGCGCCGGCGTCGAAGCCTTCGGCCTGGACCATCAGTTCAGCGTCTCGGCCTCGAACATCGAGCGCGAGACCTTCAGCGCCTTCGGTTCGGTCTTTGAAGCCGACCGCCAGGCCTACCGCTGGCAGGCCAACGGCGAGACTGGCGCCGCCACCTACGCCTTCGGCGCCGAGCGCGAAGAGAGCGAAGGCAGCATCTCGACGGGCGCCAAGGTCGATCTGGGAACCACCTCGGTCTTCGGCACGGGCCGCTATCAGGTGACCGACGCCCTCAGCGTCACCGGCGGCCTGCGCTTCGACGACACTGACGACTTCGGCTCCAGGACCACCGGGCGCGTCTCGGCGGCGTGGGACTTCGGTTACGGCTTCACCCTGTCGGGCGCCTACGGCACGGGCTTCAAGGCTCCGTCGGTCAGCCAGGCGGTTTGCGACTTCTGCTTCTCGTCGATCCCCTTCCCGACCCTGCGTCCGGAAAAGGCGGAAGGCTTTGAGGCCGCCATCGGCTGGCGATCGGCTGACGGCCGCATCGAAGGCCGGGCGACCGCCTACCACCTCTCGGTGGAGGACCAGATCACCTACTTCTTCGATCCGGTCACCTTCGACAGCTACTACATCAACCTGGCCGAAACGGAGACGGACGGGATCGAGCTGGAAGGCCGGGCCCTGCTGGGCGGCGGCTTCGACCTGAGCCTGGCCTACGCCTGGACCGATGCAAAGGACGAGAGCAACGGCCGTGCGTTGGCGCGGGTGCCGGAACATGCGGGCTCGGCGACCCTGGGCTGGACCGGCGATCGCCTGTCGGGCGCCCTGACCGTGCGTGCCGAAGGCGACGAGCCTGACACCAACTCGGCCACGGCCGCGACGCGCGAAGGTTTCGTCACGGCGAACCTGAACGCGGCCTACGTTCTGACCGACAACGTCACCCTGACGGCCCGGGTCGAGAACCTGGCCGACAAGCACTACCAACAGGTGCTGGGATACGGCGAGCCGGGTCGCTCCGGCTACGTCGGGATCAGGCTGCGCTACTGATCCGCGCGCGAGGCCCGGCCGCTATGGCGGCCGGGTGCTCGAGCTGAAGGCTCTGCCAGTCCAGCGCCGGCGCCGGCGCATGGGCGGCGGCCACCACGGCGCGCAGTTCGGCGGCCGAGGCGGCGCTGGCCACCACGGCGGCGATCTGCGGCAGACCCAGGGTATAGGCCAGCGTCGCCTGCATCGGATCGACGCGGGCCTCGGCGAGACGGCGGCGGATGCGCGACAGCTGCGGCGCGTGATGCGCCATATCGGCCGGCAGGGCGTCGCCGCTCATGAACAGCAGTCCGCCGGCGAACACCGACGACAGGTGGATGTCGGCGCCCAGTTCGGCGATCTCGTCCAGGGCGCCTGAGCGGTGGACCCGCTGATCCAGCAGGCTGCACGGCAGCTGGACCACGTCCGGCTGGAAGCGTCGGGCCAGTAGCGCCGGGCCGTCCTCGACGGTGGCGCAGAAGCCGATGCGGCGGAACAGGCCCCGATCCTTGAGCGACTGCATGCGGTCCCACAGGGCGCGGCCCTCGGCCCCGACCAGATCGGTGGCGTTCGACGCCAGCAGGGTGTCGCCGCGCGGCAGGCCCATGCGCTCCAGAGAGCGGCGGGCGCGGGCCTCGACCCGATCAACGCCCTCCTCGATGGAGACGGTGCGCACGGTGACCTTGAAGGGCGACGGGAAGGGCCAGGCCTGACCCAGCAGGCGCTCGCCATCGCCGTCCGGCTTGGACGCCACCACGGTGACGCCGGCGTCGGCGGCGGTCTGGAGCAGGAACCGCAGGGCCTCCTCGCGCGCGCCGGCGGGCGCGGGCATGGCGCGTTCAGGCTGGTGCACGACGGCGAGAGCCAGCTTTTCGACCGGAGACGGGGCGCGGTTCGGGATCACTGCCGGACCTTGCAGCGCGAAAGCTTAAGACCGCCCTTCCAGGACCTTGACCGAATCTTACCGAACGAACGCCGGTAGGGCCGCAAACCGGCCTTAATTCAAACCCTTGATCCCTATCGGTATGGCTTGCCCGCACGCCGGGGCAGGCCGGAAATCCACAGGAAATTTCGCGAAAACCTTATTCAGGCGTGGCCTTTGAAAACCGCGCCGGAGCCGCCTCAACGTGAAAGCAGGGCCGCCGCCCCAATCCCGCCCTTGCATCGCGCGGCGTCTGGTCCTTTAAGCGCGCGCAAAGAGGAACGCCTCCCCGCGTTCGCCGAAGGATTCTGCCCCATGTCGTCGTCCTCCGCTCCCAAGAAAGTCGTGCTGGCCTATTCGGGCGGCCTGGACACCTCGATCATCCTGAAGTGGCTGCAGACCGAGTATAACGCCGAGGTCATCACCTTCACGGCGGACCTGGGCCAGGGCGAGGAACTGGGCCCGGCGCGCGAGAAGGCGCTGAAGCTGGGCATCAAGCCTGAGAACATCTTCATCGACGACCTGCGCGAGGAGTTCGTGCGCGACTTCGTCTTCCCGATGTTCCGCGCCAACACCGTCTATGAGGGCCAGTACCTGCTGGGCACCTCGATCGCGCGCCCGCTGATCGCCAAGCGCCAGATCGAGATCGCCAAGATGGTCGGCGCCGACGCCGTCTGTCACGGCGCCACCGGCAAGGGCAACGACCAGGTCCGCTTCGAACTGGGCTACTACGCCCTGGATCCGGACATCCACGTCATCGCCCCCTGGCGCGAGTGGGAGTTCCGCAGCCGCGAGGCCCTGCTCGACTTCGCCGAGAAACACCAGATCCCGATCTCCAAGGACAAGCGCGGCGAAGCCCCGTTCTCGGTCGACGCCAACCTGCTGCACTCCTCGTCCGAGGGTAAGGTCCTGGAAGACCCGGCCGTCGAGGCGCCCGAGTTCGTCCACCAGCGCACCATCGCCCCGGAAGACGCGCCCGATAAGGCGACGATCTTCACCCTCGGCTTCGAGAAGGGCGACGCCGTCTCCATCGACGGCGTGGCCATGTCCCCGGCCACGATCCTGACCAAGCTGAACGAACTGGGTCACGACAACGGCGTCGGCCGCCTCGACCTGGTCGAAAACCGCTTCGTCGGCATGAAGTCGCGCGGTGTCTACGAGACCCCCGGCGGGACCATCCTGCTGGCCGCCCACCGCGGCATCGAGTCCATCACCCTGGATCGCGGCGCGATGCACCTGAAGGACGAGCTGGCGGTCAAATACGCCCACCTGATCTACAACGGCTTCTGGTTCTCGCCCGAGCGCGAGATGCTTCAGGCCGCGATCGACCACTCGCAGGCCAAGGTCACGGGCACGGTCCGGGTTAAGCTCTACAAGGGCAATGTCTCGATCATCGGCCGCGAAAGCCCCCTGAGCCTGTACGACCAGGACCTGGTGACCTTCGAGGAAGGCGTCCAGGCCTATGACCACCACGACGCCGAGGGCTTCATCAAGCTGAACGCCCTGCGCCTGCGCGTGCTGGGCAAGCGCGACAAGCGCCAGGGCTAGGGTCGAGCGATCCGGAGGATGGCCGCGTTGCGGTCGTCCGCGATCCAGATCGAGCCGTCGCGCGCCACCGCCAGACCGACCGGCGCCCCCATGGGATGACGGCCGGCCTGCGCGTTCCAGGCCGGCGTCAGCACCCGGGCCCGAGGCGCCGGCGCATCGGCCGGATAGGGCAGTGAGCCGCGCGGATAGATGGCGTAGCGGGCGCGCGCGTCTGTCAGGGGCGCGCCCTCCGCGTCGGTCTCGATCGCCACGATCCGCCCCGCCGCCCGCCGGTATCCGTGCCAGCTCATCAGCATCCGGCCCCGCAGCTCGGGGAACATCTCCCCGTCGTAGTAGAGCATCGCCAAGGGCGCGGCGTGGGGCGGCAGCAGCGAGACGGGCGCGGTTCGCGACCCGCAGCGCGCCTGCCGCGCGGTCCAGCCCGGCATCGCCGTCGCCATGTCGGTGCAATAGGGCCAGCCGTGGTCGCCCCCCCGCCTCAGCCGGTTGATCTCGTCGAACGGCCGGTCCGGCGTCGGCAGGTCGACGGAGTTCTCGGCCTGGTAGATCGCGCCCGAGGCGTGCCTCGCCATCGCAACGGAGTTTCTCAGCCCGGTCGCCCAGGGCGTCCAGTCCGCGCTCCAGCGGCCGTCGCCGAGGTAGGCGTAGCGCCGCACCATGGCCTGGTCGTCGTCTTCGGCGCACAGGCCGCCGGCGTTCCGCCGCGGCGCGCCCCGGGCGTCCAGGCACCGATCGGACGGCGCGCCGACATTGACCAGAAGCGCGCCGTCGGCGTCGAAGATGAAACTCGACAGGGGGTGGCGGTTCTCGTGCAGCCGGTTGTCGGGCAGGCCCTCGACCACGGCGGTCGTACGATCGGGACGGGCGGGATCGAATGCGAATATCCGGCTCATCTCAGCGACGTAGAGACGTCCGTCCGGACCGCGCGCGATCGTGTGCGGCATGGACAGCCCCGCCAGAAGGCGCGTCCATCGCGCTTGGCCCGAAGCCGTCGACAGCCGCCACAGCGCGCCACGCCCGGCGTCCCAGGTTCCGAGGTCCGCGACCAGCCAGTCACCGTCGTCGAGCTCGAACAGTGTCCGGGGCATGCGCGGTCCCTCGGCGGCGCGCTGCCAGACGAGACCGAGACAGTAGCCCTGCGCCATGCCGACGAGGGTCGCCGGCCGGCCTGCGCAGTCGCCCTGAACCGCATAGACGCGCGTGGCGGACTGGCCGGCCACGGGCGGGGCCGCGACCACGGCGAACAGGGCGGACAGGATCAGGGCCGAACGGCGCATGGCCGACCCTAGACCATTTTTGCTTCAGGTCGGATCGACCTGAATCCAAAAAATGGTCCAGCATCAAACCGGAGCGGCTGAAGCTGGGCCGCGAAAGCCGTCTCGTCAGCGACACGGAAATGCGCCACGGTGGCTCGAACGGGCCGCTGCGGCCCCTTTAGTTTCGATGGAAGACCCATGTCCCTGCGCCTGATCCTGGCCGTCTCGACCGCCCTCATCACCACCCCCGTGCTGGCCCAGACCGCGCCGCCGGCCCCACCCGCCGCCGCCGCGCCCGCCCCCTCGCCCGAGGAAGCGGCCATGGAGGCCAAGGGCCAGGCCTTCCAGGCCTCCATGGAGGGGATCGGCGAAGAACTGGAAGCGGTGATGTCGGACACCACCAAGGACAACGCGACCAAGGCGACGGAGACCAACGCCATCATCGACCGTCACGCGCCCGAAATTAACGCCTTCGCCGCCGACCTGGAGACCTTCCTGCGCGCCATGGCCGACAAGCCCGAGAACGCGGCCCGGCGCGACGAAATCGTGAACGCCGCCAACGCCGCTCCGGCCGCGATCCGCAGCATTCCCGAGCAGATGCGCGCGGGCATCGCCCAGGCGCTGACCGCGGCGCCGGCGGCCCCGGCCGCAGCTCAGTAAGCACGCGTTACGGCGATTTCACTTGAGCTCGAACGGGGTTGGGCGGACCTTCGGGTCCTGCCCTTCCCCGGAGCCGTTCGATGATCAAGGCCCTCTCCCTCGCCGCCGCCCTCGCCGTCCTGCCGTTGTCGGCGGCGCTCGCGGCCGATCCGCAGACCGCGAACGGATCCTCGTCGGACGCCGCCGAGGCGGCCATCGAGGCCGCCGCCGACCGCTTCGAGGCCCGCATGGAAGCCTACGGCGAACGCGCCGAGGCCGTTTCCGATGACGACAGCCTGACCGATGCGCAGAAGAAGATCCGCATCGCCCAGATCTGGGCCGAGTATGAGCCGGACGTCTCCGCCTTCACCGCCACCATCTCGGAACACGTCGGCGCCATCGCCGGCGCGGCCCTGGCCGAGATCGACGTCGAGGGCATCGTCGCCGAAGCCATGAACGCCGTCGAGGAATCCGGCGCCCTGCGGGTCGCGAGCGGCGTGGCGAGCAACGGCGCCTGGGCCTCGAATGATCCCGAACACATGGCCACCTACGGCCTGATGGCCGAGTACGCCGTCGGCGAGGCGCTGGACGCCATCGACGAAGCGAGCGCCGGCGAGATCAGCGTCCATCTCGATACCCCCGTCGAAGCGGTCCCGGCCGCGCCGCCCGCGCCGCCCGCCAAAAACGACGCCCGCTGATCCTCGCGGCTTGACCGCAACCGGTCGCGGCCCGACATCGGGCCATGGCCAGCCTGCCCGTCGATCCGCACCTGTATGCGACCTTCCTGGGCGTGATGGCCGTGATGGCGATCACCCCGGGCCCAGCCAATATCTTCTCGGTCGCCAACGGCGTGCAGAGGGGCAAGGCCGGCGCGCTTCTGGGCGTCGTCGGCATGAACGCCGCCACCCTGGTCTGGTTCGGCGCCGCGGCGCTGGGCCTCGGCGCCCTGGTGGTCGCCTTCCCGCAGGTCTTCCGCATCATCTCGGTGGCCGGAGCCCTCTATGTCGCCTGGCTGGGCTATCGCGCCTGGCGCGGCGCGTTCTCCACCGCCGCCCAGCCGGACGCGCCGGCCGTGAAGATGGGCCGCAGCGCCATCGTCGACGGCTTCATGGTGCAGATCGCCAATCCCAAGGCGGTGCTGTTCTTCACCGCCGTCCTGCCACCCTTCCTGGACGTGAACCGGCCCGCCGCGCCGCAACTGGCCCTGTTCGCCGCGGCCACCATCGGAATGGACGTGCTCAGCATGTCCGCCTACGGTCTAGGTGGGGCTGCGCTGGCCCGGCGCATGTCCGAACCCCGCTTCCGCAAGGGGTTCGCCTTCCTGACGGGCGCCTTGCTGCTCGCCGCCGCCGTGCTTATTCTTTCACGTTTATAACGGCTTGCCGGGTGCGGGAACCGGCGCCGTTCATGTCCCGTTCAGCCGTCAGGGCGCGTAGTGACGCGTCAAGGAGCATCCCATGAACATCCGTTTCCTGAAGCCCGTGCTGTTGGCGACGGCGGCGGCGCTCGCCTTGTCCGCCTGCGCCACGGCCACGCCCTATGGTCCGGCCGGCCCGCAAAGCCGCTACGGTTATTCCGAGCAGCGCGTCGACGCTGACCGCTACCGCGTCAGCTTCGCCGGCAATTCGGTGACCTCGCGCGAGCAGGTCGAGATGTCCCTGCTGTTGCGCGCGGCCGAACTGACGCTGGAAAGCGGCCACGACTGGTTCGCCACCGTCAACCGCGCCACCGACCGCGACGTGCGCCTGACGGGCACGCCGGATCCCTTCTATTATGACCGGTACAGCCCCTTCTGGGGTCCGTCGTGGCGCTACTACCGCCGCGGCCTGTGGAGCCCGTGGGGTTACCGCGATCCGTTCGGTCCGGACTTCGACGTCCGCGAGATCGACCGGTTCGAGGCCACCGCCGAGATCGTCTTCGGTCGCGGCGCCAAGCCGGCCGGCGATCCGAACGCCTTCGACGCCCGCGAGGTGATCAACAACCTCGGTCCCCGCGTTCCGCGCGGCTGAGGTCTCCGAGCCTGAACTGACGAAGGCCCCGCCGGTCGATCCGGCGGGGCCTTTTGTTTGCCCTATCCGACCCGCGGGTTGTTCAGCCGCCGCTTGTTGGTGTGGGTGGAGGGCGCCGAGC
>NZ_JAHFPF010000223.1 GCF_023259385.1 Brevundimonas sp.
AGAACCTGAAACGGGCCGAACAGCGTCTGGGCCTGGTCATCCCCATCGTCTTCATCCTGATCGGCGTCCTGCTGTTCATGGCGTTGGGATCCTTCGCGGAGGCGGGACTGGTGTTCGCCTGCGTGCCTCTGGCCCTGATCGGCGGCGCCTTGGCGCTCGTCCTCAGGGGGATGCCTTTCTCGGTTTCGGCGGCGGTCGGCTTCATCGCCGTATCCGGTGTTGCGACCCTGAACGGGCTGGTGCTTATGCAGGCCATTCGGGAACGCCTGACAGGCGGCGCCGACCCACGCCTCGCCGCCATCGAAGGGGCGACGAGCCGGCTGCGCGCCGTCCTGACCACGGCCCTAGTCGCCATCGTCGGCTTTATTCCGATGGCGTTCGCCCACGGCGCGGGGGCGGAGGTGCAGAAGCCCTTGGCCACCGTCGTCATCGGCGGCCTGCTGACGGCCACGGCCTTGACCCTGCTGGTCCTGCCGACCTTCGCGGCCAAGGCCGTGAAGCACCGCAAGGCTGAAGGGCTCGAGGAATGAGCGAGGCCCACGCAACGGAGCAGGTCCAGCGCCGCACCCTCCTGACGGTGCTGGTCCTGAACGCCCTGTTGTTCGTGGGCCTGGGAGTCGGCGGCATCGCCGCCGACTCCAGCGCCCTGCTGGCCAATGCGGTCGACAACGGTTCGGACGCGGCCGTCTATCTGATCAGCTTCCTGGCGGTCGGACGCGCCCTGGTCTGGAAAACGGGGGCGGCGCGAGCCTCAGGTGTCATGCTCCTGATTTTCGCCGTTCTCGTCCTGCTTGACGCGCTGAGGCGGACCCTCACCGGGACTGAGCCTGTCGGCCCGACCATGATGGTCCTCGCGGTTGTGGCCGCCGTCATCAACCTGGTCTGCCTGCTGCTGATCCGTCGGCAGCACAGCGGCGACGTCAACATGAAGGCCGCCGAGACCTTCAGTCTCAACGACTTCGCGTCCAACGGCGGAATCCTTGTCGCGGGCGGTCTCGTCATGTGGCTCGACCAGTCGTGGCCGGACCTTCTCGTCGGCGTTCTGGTCGCCGCCATCGCCGCCAAGGGCGGCATCGACATCCTGCGCGATGCGCGCAAGGCCTCTGACACAGGAGCGGCCCAGTGAGCCCGTTGCTGCCTCACGATCTCCACCCCGGTGGAGCCTCCCCCCCCGACCTCACGCGGGTCCAGCGCTGGCGGAAACTCTTCATCCTCGTCGGCCTGTTCGCTCTCATCACCTGGACGGCGCTGGTCGAACCCACGCCCGTTCTCGAACATCCGGTGGAGCATCTCGGTCTGGTCGCCATCATGCTGTGCGTGATCGGCCGAGCCTGGTGCTCCCTCTACATCGGCGGCCGAAAGAAGCAGGAGATCGTTTCGGCGGGACCCTACTCCCTGTGCCGGAACCCCCTCTACCTGTTCAGCTTCATCGGGGCGTTCGGGATCGGCGCCCAGACGGGCAGCGCTACGGTGGGATTGGGCTTCGCCCTGGCCTGCTGGATCGTGTTCCGCACCGTCGTCGGGCGCGAAGAAGCCTATCTGAGCGAGACCTTCGGCGAGGTCTATGACGACTACCGCCGTCGCACGCCGCGCTTCTGGCCGGACCTGCGGGCCTGGCGCGACGAGCCCGAGCTCTCGGTACGACCTGCGTTCTTCCTTCGCACCGTCCGCGACGGCCTCGTCTTCCTGCTGGCGATGCCGGTGTTTGAGTCGCTCGAGCGCCTGCAGCAGATCGGCTGGTTCGACGCCGTCCTGCGACTGCCCTGACCGGAGGGCTTCGGATGACCCGCAAACGTCTCGTGACGCTCCTTTCGGCTGGCTTGGCAGCCGCAGCCTTCGCCGCCGGGGCGGCGGCGCGCCTCGCCTGGACGGGGCCGGAACCGCGTCGCCCGGCCGAAGCCCCGCAACGCCCATCGCCTTCCGCTCCTGTGGAGTTCGACCATGCCTAAGACCGTCAAACTGGATCTGCCCGTTCTCCTTCCGGGGGCGCCCGACGCCTCCGACGCCTGTGTGGGAAGACTGATCAGTCTGTTGCGCATCACCGACGGGGTCGAAAAGGCGCATGTCGAGGAAACGGACGCCGGACCGAAACTGTGTATCCACTACGATCCGGAGCGGCTTTCTCTTGCCCAGGTTCGCCGGGCCGCCACACAGGCCGGGGGATCGATCAGTGATCGCTACGATCACCTGGCCGGCTGGGTCGGGGGGGTGCGCCACGCCCGGCATGCGAGGACACTGGAGGCGGCGCTGGCCGCAGAGCCCGGCGTGCTGCAGGCGGCGCTCGACGCTTCAGGAGCTATCCGGGTCGAGTTCGACCGGCAGAAACTGGAGCGCACAGACCTCGAGGCGCGGCTTCGGGGCCATGGTCTGCAACTCTCGGCGAAGCCCCAAGCCACGGTCTCCGTGGACAGCGGCCACGGTCAGGACGGCAAAGCCGGCGAGGCGGCGCATGAAGGGCACGATCACGCGGCCGGGGAGGGGCACGACCATGCCCATGGTGGTTTGCTGGGGCCGAACATCGAGCTGTACTTCGCTCTCGCCAGCGGCGGCGCTCTCGCCGTCGGCTATCTGATCGAACGGTTCGCGCCCGGTGTTCCCGGGTGGGCTCCACTGGTCCTCTTCCTTGCGGCTTATCTGTTCGGCGGCTTCTTCACCATTCGCGAGGCGGTGGAGAACCTGAAGCGACGCCGCTTCGAGATCGACACCCTCATGCTGGTCGCGGCGGCGGGTGCGGCCGCCCTGGGCGCATGGGCCGAGGGGGCCTTGCTGCTCTTCCTGTTCAGCCTGGGTCACGCTTTGGAGCATTACGCGCTCGGGCGGGCGAAGCGGGCGATCGAGGCGCTGGCCGCCCTGGCGCCTCGCACCGCGCATGTGCGTCGCGGCGAAGAGGTCGTGGAGCTTCCGGTCGAGGACCTGGAGATCGGCGATGTCGTCGTGGTGCGCCCGAACGAGCGCCTGCCGGCCGACGGCTTCGTGGTCGTGGGGACGACCAGCATCAATCAGGCCCCGGTCACCGGCGAGAGCATGCCGGTGGACAAGCAGCCGGTGACGAACGCGGAAGAGGCGAGGGCGCGTCCAGCGGGCGTCATCGCCGCCTCGGTCGTGTTCGCGGGGACCATAAATGGCGCCGGCGCCATCGAGATCGAGACGACCAAACGATCGAGCGACACCACCCTTGCCAAGGTGGTGCGGATGGTCAGCGAAGCGGAGACGCAGAAGTCGCCGACGCAGAGGTTCACCGACCGGTTCGAGAGGATCTTCGTCCCTCTCGTGCTGGCCCTGGCCTTCGTCCTGCTGTTCGCCTGGGTCGTCGTCGACGAGCCTTTCCGCGACAGCTTCTACCGGGCCATGGCCGTGCTCGTGGCGGCCAGCCCCTGTGCCCTGGCCATCGCAACGCCCAGCGCGGTTCTGTCGGGTGTCGCCCGGGCGGCCCGCGCCGGCGTGCTGATCAAGGGTGGCGCGCCGTTGGAAAATCTGGGCGCGCTCGACGCCATCGCCTTCGACAAGACCGGCACCCTGACCGAGGGGCGACCCCGGATCACCGACGTTGTTCCGCTCGGACGGACCTCGCAAACCGATCTCCTGACGGTCGCCGTCGCCGTCGAGCGGCTCAGTGACCATCCCCTCGCGGAGGCGATCGTCCGCGACGGGAGCCAGCGCCTCGTCGCGGCTCCTGTGCAGACCGCGACGGATCTCCGCAGCCTGACGGGAAAGGGCGTCACCGCGACCCTGAACGGCGAGACGATCTGGATCGGCAAGCCGGAGATGTTCGGGGCGGATGGCGTCGCGCCGCTGGGTCCCGACGCCGAGATCGCCGTCGCGGCCCTGCGCAACCAGGGCCGCACCCTCATGGTGGTTCGCCAGGGCTCACACGACCTGGGTTTGATCGGCCTGCTCGATACGCCGCGTCCGCAGGCGCGCGAAACGCTCACGGCTCTGAGGGCCCTCGGCATCCGTCGGATGATCATGATCTCGGGCGACCACCAGAAGGCCGCCCAGGCCGTCGCCGGTCAGGTCGGTTTGACCGAGGCGTGGGGTGATCTCCTGCCGGAAGACAAGGTCGAGGCGATCAAGAAGCTCCGGGCCGAAGCCCGGGTCGCGATGGTGGGCGATGGCGTCAACGACGCCCCGGCCATGGCCACGGCGACCGTCGGCGTCGCCATGGGGGCGGCGGGGTCAGACGTCGCGCTGGAAACGGCGGACGTGGCCCTGATGGCGGACGATCTGTCCAAGCTGCCCTTCACGGTCGGGCTCAGTCGGCAGACCCGCCGGATCATTCGTCAGAACCTCTTCGTCAGCCTCGGCGTCGTCGCCTTCCTCGTCCCGGCCACCATCCTCGGTCTCGGGATCGGGCCGGCCGTCGCCCTGCACGAAGGCTCGACGCTCCTCGTCGTCTTCAACGCCCTGCGGCTGCTGGCCTGGCGCGATCCGCGCGCAGAGCCGTGACCCTCAAATCCCAGAAAAGGAGACTACCATGAAACGGTCCGGATGGGTTGGCGCGATCGCGTTGTTTCTTCTCATATCGGCCTTCGGCTTCGGGATGCTGTCCCGCCAGAACGCGACCCGACCTCCGGCGGTCACGCCCGTCGATGCTCGTCCGATCGACGCCCACGCGGGCCATGCCGACGCCGCGGCGTACAGTCCGGCCACCCGGTCGTTCAAGGAGGCCAACGAGCGCATGCACCTCGCCATGGAGATCGACTACAGCGGCGACGCCGATGTCGACTTCATGCGCGGGATGATCGCCCACCATGAGGGAGCGGTCGCTATGGCCCGGATCGCCCTGGAGCACGGAAAGGACGCCGAGGTTCGCGGGCTCGCCGAAGAAGTGATCCGCACCCAGGAAGCAGAGATCGTCCGCATGCGTGTGTGGCTCGCCAACCGCGCCGGACGTCCCGTCGAGCCGGCGGCCTAGATCATGGGCGGAAAGCGCTCCCCGATCCGCAGCCATGCCCCCCGATGGCGGCCAGGCCGGTATCGCCCTCGGGGTCGGACAAAGCGTCGGGTTCGGCCGTTCGATCCCGTTCCGGATACCTTGATCGCCCTCGCCGGCAGCCTCGTCGCAGGCCTGGTCGTCTGTGTCATCGCCGTGCCGCTAGCATCGCTCTACCGCATACCGATGTATCTCCCCTACGGGGCGCTGATGCTTTTGTTGACCTTCATGACCTACCGTGTCGCCGGAAGAGACAAGGCGGGACGGGTTATGGCGGGGGTGATGGGGGTGGTCTGCGTTCTTGGGGTGGCTGCGCTCTTTCTCGGCCGCGACCAGATTGTCCTCGGGTCCCGTCACCACCACGATACCCCCGGCCCGGTCGCCGCAACGCGCGCGGACTGACGTTGGTCGAGGTCGCAGAACCCCGCAGGCCGGCCCGGATCGCGCGCGGCGGCTGGCTCGACGTTCTCCGGTTCGTCGCCGGCGCCCTGATCATCCTGTATCACTTTCGCGAGGCGGCTCCGACGCCTCTGGGCGAACTCCACCCGGTGTTTGACCGGGGGTTCCTGCTGACCAACTTCTTCATCATCGATTCCGGGTACATTCTGGCCCGGATCTATGGCGACGGCTTCGCCGCCCGCTCGCTCAACATCCCGGACTATATCCGCCAGCGCGTCCTCAGGGTCGTCCCGTCTCATCTCGTCGTGATCGGCGTACTTGCCGCCATGGTCGCCGTCGCCGCCGCGGTCGGCATTCGCCCGAGCAATCCCCAGTGGTTCGACTGGGCGCAGCTCCCGGCGCAGGCGGCTCTGCTTCAGGCCTACGGCGTTCCGGGGGGGCAGGGCTGGAACGCGCCGACCTGGACGCTCTCGGCCCTGCTTGGATGTTAGCTCCTGCTGCCGTGGAT
>NZ_JAHFPF010000224.1 GCF_023259385.1 Brevundimonas sp.
TCTCCGCCAAGCCATCGGGCGAAGGCAGCGGTCTGGGACTCTATATTGCCAGGGAGCTCGCGGACTATCACGGCTGGAGCCTTTCCCTGATCGGGCCGGCTGGCGCGGACGCCTGGCATACCTTCGTTCTGAACCTCGACGGCGTGAGCGCAAAATGACCGGCATGCTTGCGGAGGCCGCCTTGGCGGGCGGCGTTAAAACCCTCGCCATCGTCGATGATGCGTATGACGCCCCCGACGGCCAGGAGATTTCGGAAAACGCGTTCAACCAGTTCGTCCGCGCGCTCGAGGACGCGCCGGCGGTCATGGGCGAGTTCGTCGCCCTGAGCGCGTTGACCGAAGACGACCTCGACGACTGGGAGGACTTCATCGGCAATGGGGCGTTGATCGAGGAGTTGTGGGAGCTGTCGGTTGGCGTGCGGCCTGCGCCGATGTCGGCGGGCGCGTCTGCGGCGCTGGTCCTTCTGTTCGCCGACATCCAGGCCGATCGCATCAGCAAGCTCCTTCAGCTGAAGCCGCTTGAGGATCTGATCAAGGACTTCCCGGACGTCGCGCTCATGAAGCTCGGCGCCGAGACCAATCCCGAGACCGTGGCCACGGCCGATGTGGTCTTTCTGGATCTGTTCCTGTCGACCGACATACCGCCCTTCCCCACGGCCGGCACGACGCCGAAAAGCGCCCTGGACCGGGCCAAGGAACGGGCGCTCACCTACCTGGCTGCGGTCAGGTCCGTCACCGCTGAGGACCTGTCCGCGACCTCCCCTGCATTCATTCTCATATCGTCGAGCGGCTCCAACCAGATCGGCGCGAACTTTCGAAAGCGGGCGGGGCAGGCGGCCGCGAGATTTCGGTTCGTCTCGAAGCAATCGATCGAAAAGAGCGAACCGCAAGGCTTGCTCGCCATCGCCGATATCCTGAGCACCTGCCAGGCGAGCGCCCTCGTCGAGCCCATGAGAAAGGCGTGGCCGGAAACCGTCGCGGCCGCGTCAGCCTGGGTCGGCGAAAGGCTCGAGAACCTCGACATCTCCGATTTTGGACGCCTCTACGCGCTGAGCCTGCAGCAGGAAGGGCAGCCCGTCGAAGACTATGTGAAGGAGCTGATCGCCGGGGCGCTGGCCGAGCAGGTGGCGTGCGCCTTCTCGGAGAGGCGGCCCGCCAGAGCGGGACCGAGCCCCTTTGAGGCCATGCCGGGAAACTTTTTTGATCCGCCCTCGAACGCGTTCGCCGACCTGTATGGCGCGACACGGATCACCAAAGACAGGGGCTATCGAGGCCTGGAGGGTATGGACCCGCTCTCCGGCGACCTCTTTCTGGACGGCGCCCTGCCGAAATCAAAGTCAACAAGCGTGGAAGGCCGGACCATTCAGGCGGTGATGAGCCCGATCTGCGACCTGGTCGGCCATAACGGCAAGGCGCCGGCGGCGAAGTCGGCGCTGATGCTGCACGGCGTCCTCAGATCGACGACGTTCAAACACGATGGCGCTTCCCAGGCGCTTTCGGTCGGCGGCCGGTTTTACGAGATCGAGTGGCAGTGGAAGCACCCCCAGGCCCTGTCGCTCTCCGTTCTCAAACAAAACCTCGCGTCCTCTAGGACGACTTGGCTGGGGAGACTGAAGTCGGATCATTTCCTCGCCCTGCAGGCGGACTATCTCGGGTCGTTCGGCCGGGTGGGCTTGCTCAAGGCTCCCGGGATTTTCGAGACCCTGAGCGGGTCGATCAACGTCCGGGAAAACGGAACGATCAATCAAGTCGGAACCCTTTTCACCGCCCGGAACCGGTTCGCCTTCCTGTCGCCCGACAAGACGAAAACGTTTCCAAAACAACCCCTGTTCTTCACCGGTCAATTCATCGAAGACTTTGTGGTGCGCCTGAACGCGATCGCGGCGGACGCCAACCGCCCGGCCGCCTCACGGCAGAAGGCGAAAGGCCTCCTGGATCGGATCGAAAGTCACGTTTTCGGGCTCTTGAAGCGACAGGCGGCCTCCGCCCACCAGGTTAACGACTATCTCAAGGTCGACCTTGTCGAGGATCGCGGTGAGGCGGTGCCGGATTCCGCCAATGGCGTCATCCATATCAAACTATGGAAGAACTGACCGTCGGTTTGAGCGGGGCTGCTGTTCAGGACATGGCGCCTGAAAGGCTCAGTTGCAGCAGACCCACGCTTTCATCGAAAACGCCGACGACGGCGTTGAGGACTGCCGCGACCTCACGAGCTAGGCCCACCGAGGGTTGCGCTGTCCCAACAAGCGTGGCTGGTTCTCCTTTGGCGATCCGGAGTCTTTGACCGGGGCGACGTTGGGGACGGGGATGGATCACCGACTGCAGGGCCTGTTCATGCGCCTCCTGGGCGCCGGCACGGAGGACGCCGTGCAGGCGATCCTGGACGGCGAGGGTCTGGCTGACGACGCATCGAAGTGGATTCCTTATGGCGACAACGAGTCGTTCTACGGGGTGGTTGAGAACCAGCAGGCCCATCCGGTGCCCGCCCTGGTCGAGAAGATCACCAATGGCATCGACGCGATCCTTGAGAAGAAAGTTCTCGAGGAGGGGATCGACATCAAGTCGAAGGCTGCGCCATGCAGCGTGAAGGAGGCGCTGGACCGGTATTTTCCCAACCACCTGAACTGGGATGTCGGCGAGGCCAGGCGGAGCCAAGCCCGCGATCTCCAGATCGTCGCCAGCGGACCTGTGGGGGACACCTCCCTTTTGGTTTACGACAATGGCGTGGGCCAGGCGGCTAAGGATTTCGGCGGGACGTTCCTGTCCCTCCTGAGAGGCAACAAGAACGAGGTCCATTTCGTCCAGGGCAAATACAATATGGGCGGCGCAGGCGCGATCGCCTTCTGCGGCGACCGCCGCTTTCAGCTGGTCGCCAGCAAGCGTTACGACGGATTAGAACCGCTCGGTTTCACCCTGCTGCGACGGCACCCGCCCGAACGGGCCGCCGCCGCCGGTCGCAAGAACACTTGGTACGAATATCTGATCTTCGACGGCGAGGTCCCGGCGATCGACGTCGGCGATTTGGACGTCGGCTTGGACGGGCGGACCTTCCAGACCGGCTCCCTCCTCAAACTCTATTCCTATCGACTGCCGTCGGGCGCGAGGTCGGTCATTTCACGTGACCTCAATGTCAGTCTGAACGAGTTCCTATTCGAACCCGCCCTGCCGTTCCTGACAGTCGACACCGAAGAGCGCTATCCCCGCAACCGCGCTCTAACGACCATCGTCCACGGCCTCAAGCGCCGGCTGGACGCCGACGCCCAGACGGTGGAGACCCGCTTCTCCATGGTGTCGACGACCCCGGACTTCGGCGAGCTGGGCGTGACGGTCTATGTTTTCAAGGCCCGGTCCCGGGGCGAGGGGGTTAAGGAGACGAGGGCCTATATCCAGAGGGAGTATTTCAAGAACGACATGAGTGTCCTCTTCTCCCTGAACGGTCAGGTCCATGGCAGCTACACCTCCGAATTTATCACACGGGCGCTGAAGATGCCCCTGCTGAAGGACTATCTCCTCATCCACGTGGACTGTTCCAAACTCCATCCGTGGGTCCGCAACGAGATGTTCATGGCGTCGCGCGACCGCCTGAAGGCGGGCGACAAGGCAGACGCCATCCGCAAACATCTGCGGGACATGCTGGCCGCCAGCGAGCTCGCTGAAATTTCCAAGCGCCGCAAGTCCAGCTTGAGCATGGACGGCCAGGACACCAGCCAGATGCTTCGGCAGCTGAGCCGGAACCTGGCCATCAACGCCACGCTCAGCAGCAT
Organism: Brevundimonas sp.; assembly: GCF_023259385.1. GTDB lineage: Bacteria > Pseudomonadota > Alphaproteobacteria > Caulobacterales > Caulobacteraceae > Brevundimonas. Next base: position 3,764 of record NZ_JAHFPF010000224.1, read on the forward strand.
GCTGCGACAGACCTTCGACCTGCCGGACCGGCCGGCGGGCGCAGCGGACAAGCCGCGCGAGGAGAAGGGCTCCCCCCGGGCGCCGCGCGATGCGCCGCCCTTCAATCCCCAGCGGTATCCTTCGGTGTTCCGTGTTCGGGGCGGGGACAATCAGGAGGGCGGGCTCCGACTTTTCAAGCTGCCGCTCGGCGGCAGCCGGACGATCTCGTTCGCGACCGATGTGGAGAACGACTATTTCGACCGGACCGACGATCCCGGCGATCTCAAGCTGGCGATCATGGTGCCCCAGGCGACATCGACCGGAGGCGGCCAGGCCGCCACCCCGTCTGCCGTGGGCGATCTGCTCAGCGTGACGCGGTCTAGTCCGACAGAGGGGGCGATCAAGGTCGGATTACACGCCTCCGCCGAAGCCGCCGTGGGGGACATGATCGAACTGCGAGCCGCCTTGTCGAGCCCCACGGGCGACCTGGCCGAGACCGTTTTGGTACGGATCACCGACCCGGAGCGGAAGCCCCCTGCGAAGGTGCCCGAGGATGAGCCCCCACTAGGCATCCCCGAGCTGGTCCTATGTTCGCGCGAGGGAGGCGAGGGCCATAAATCTTGGGAGGACTTGCAGGAGGCCGGCCTGGACATGAGCCATGGCGTCGTCGTCCAACCATATGTGGAGGATGACAAGCTCGCGCGGATTTATGTCAACGTCGATAGTTCGGTGCTAAAGGACTTCAACCGGTCCGCCAAATCGGCCGAGGCGGTTGAACTGGCCGAAAAGCGCTTCGTCAGCACCGTCTATTTCCACACCCTGTTCCTGTTTGCCGCGACCAAGGCGCGCAAATACGCTCTCCAGCAGGAGAAGGGCGAAGCGGTCGAAGACGTGGAAGTGGCGGACTATGTCGCGGACCTGTTCAGCAGTTCCTACGCCCAGTTCCTGCTGAGCTTCGACACCGCAGACCTTATCGACGCCTTGGGCTGAGACGCCTTATCGACGGCTTATGGGTCTGCTGTTAGGTCGGAAGTCGAAGTCCGATCTTGGCGGTCAGTAGCTTCGGCAATTGGACGTAAGCAGTTGCGCAGCCTCTAGGACGTCTTGTCAGCTCTTCGGTGGCGCGTGAGATTCAAGAAGACGCGACGGGGCTACACCAAGCGCCTCGGCTAATCGGCCGAGCGCGCGCACAGACGGATTCCGAGTGCCACGTTCTAGATCGCTCAAATAACTGCGCTTCATGCCGGCTCTAAAAGCCAACTCTTCTTGCGACAGTTCTGCACGATCTCGAAGCGCTCGCACGTTCTTCCCGAAGAGGGCGACGACGTCCATGCGAACAGATGGCCCAAGCCTAGGTTCGGACGCCGCCCACCAATCGTGTCATTTTCACACACGTTCAATGCGATGAACCCACCAGACTTTAGTTTTGAAGCAAGCGACTTGGAGGCACGCCAAGAGCATCTGCGATGCGCCCGAGAGCGCGGACCGTGGGGTTTCGCGTGCCGCGTTCTAGATCGCTTAGGTAGCTCCGCTTAAGACCTGCGCGAAATGCCACCTCCTCTTGGGAGAGGCCGATCTCTGTTCGGATCGCTCGCACGTTTTTCCCAAGCTGGGCGATAACGTCCATCGCCACATTAGGGTGAGATTGCGCGATAGGCGCTGTCCCCTAAACGTGTCATTTTCGATGTTTCAGGTGATTTGTCGATCCATTGGAGAGTGCGCGGTCGTGTCGGAGGGCCTCGAGCAAATGGAGGGGGAGGGCCAAGCGTCACTTTCCGAGCTCTACAAACGGTACGCCGCATGGTTCAGGGCTCGTCTGGTCCGGCGCTACGGCGCACAGGATGCGGAAGACCTTCTTCAAGAGACCTGGCTTCGGCTCACCCCATATCGGGAGGCCCGCGAGATACAGCACCCTCAGGCCCTTCTGATGCGCATCGCCACCAACCTGGCGGCGGATATGAGCGCTCGGCAGTTTCACCGTACGCGTCATGTCTCCGAGATGAGCCAGTCGCATGGCTGGGGGTATGAACTGCCCGCCCAGGCCGATGAGGTGCTGGCGAAGCAGCTCGTCCTCGGCTTACCAGTGC
>NZ_JAHFPF010000225.1 GCF_023259385.1 Brevundimonas sp.
GTCAGATCGGTGCGGGCCACCAGGCCTTCGATCATCACCTTGACGCGGTTGTCCGACAGTTCGCGCAGCAGGTTGAACGAGCCATAGGAGGTGCGGTCCGACGGAATCTGCAGGCGGTCCAGCGCGGCGCCGTTGGCGTAGCGCATGAAGTTGTCGCCCGGGTTGACCGAGGTGTCGCGGCCGTTCAGGTCGAAGCCCCAGGTCCCGTATTTGGGGGCCTCGACGCCTTGCCAACCGGCGACGGCGGCGCCCTGTGCAGGGGCCTGGAACAGTTCGACGACCGTGCAGGATTCGTCGACGCAGGCGTGTTCGTCAGCATCGGTCCAGCTCTGCGCCTGGGCGGCGGCGGGCAGGAGCAGGGCGCCGAGGGCGGCGCTGATAAGCAGCTTCTTCATAGGAGTTTCCCCGACTTCTCTTCACCAACTTGGAAGGGTCGGCGCGGACCCTACGCCCGCCTCGGAGACTGTCGCCTGAATTTTTTGTCATGAAACGACGGAAAGCCAGACGCGGCGGCGTTTCAGCCTGTAGGCTGAACCGGACGGAGGGCGAATGACTCACGGCGGCGGCGGCGGCGAATATAAGGACCTTGTGGTCTTCCTGGCGGCGGCCGGGGTGGTGGTTCCCCTGTTCAACCGGCTGAAGATCAGCCCGGTTCTCGGCTTTCTTGCGGCAGGCGTCCTGCTGGGGCCCGACGGTCTGGCCCGATTCGCCGACACCGTACCCTGGCTGGCGTGGCTGACCATCTCCGACGCCAACCAGTTGCGCGCCCTGTCTGAACTGGGCGTGGCCTTCCTGCTGTTCATGATCGGGCTGGAGCTGTCGTGGGAGCGGCTCAAGGCGATGCGCCGGCTCGTCTTCGGCCTGGGGCTGACGCAGGTCCTGTTCTGCACGGTCGGACTGGCCGCCCTGTTCATGGCGATGGGCCAGACCCTGGTGTCGTCCGCCGTGCTGGGCCTGGGGCTGGCGCTGTCCTCGACCGCCGTGGTCATGCCGGTCATGGCTGAGCGCGGCCGCCTGGGCGGCGCGGCGGGGCGCACCATCTTCTCGGTCCTTCTGGCCCAGGACCTGGCCGTGGCGCCGATCCTGATCACCGTCACCGTGCTGGCGGCGTTGGCGCAGGGCGGAGTCACCGGCGGCGGCGACTTCGATCCGGCCGTGCTTGGCACGGCGCTGTTCACCCTCATCCCGGCCGCTATCGGTCTGGCCCTGCTGGTGGTGCTGGGCCGTCTGGTGCTGCGTCCGCTGTTCCGGTCGGTGGCCAAGGCCCGGGCCAAGGGGCAGGGGCAGGAGATGTTCGTCGCCGCCTGCCTGCTGGTCGTGGTCGGCGCCGGGCTGGGGGCCCAGGCCGCGGGCCTGTCGATGAGCCTCGGCGCGCTGGTGGCGGGCCTGCTGCTGGCCGAGACCGAGTTCCGGCGGGCGGTCGAGGTATCCATCGAGCCCTTCAAGGGCCTGCTGTTGGGCGTCTTCTTCGTGGGCGTCGGCATCGGGCTGGACGTGGACGCGGTGGCGGCCGATCCGGTGGCCGTGTTCGGGCTGGCGATCGGGCTGACCCTGTTCAAGGCCATGATGATCTACGGCGCGGCGCGGCTGTGGGGCGTGAAGAACAAGACCGCCATCGAGACCGCGCTGGTGCTGGGACCGGCGGGAGAGTTCGCCTTCGTCATCCTGGGCGCAGGTTTGGTGGAAGGAATCGCGTCGCCTGACTTCACACGTACAGTCATGCTTGCGGCCACCATAAGTATTTTTACTGTACCGTTGATGGCGATGTTCGCCGATCGACTGACGCGACAGGACGCCGCAGTTTTGCCTGATCTTCCGGCCGAGGCGCTGGAGCCTCCGTCGGTCGAGGGCCAGGTGCTGATCGTCGGCTTCGGCCGGGTGGGACGCCTCGTCGGGGAAATGCTGACCGAGCACGGACAGAGTTTCGTGGCCGTCGACGCCAACGCCTCCACCGTCGCCAAGGGGCGCGGCGAGGGCTCGAACGTCTTCTACGGCGACGCCGGCCAGGCCGACCTGCTGGCGCGCTGCGGCATCGAAAAGGCGCGCGCCATGGTGGTCACCATGGACGCCCCCGCCAAGGTCGACGAGGTGGTCGTCGCGGCCCGCTCGTTGAGGCCAGACCTGATCCTGATCGCCCGGGCGCGGGATTCCCGACACGCCGAACGCCTGTATCGGCTGGGCGTCACCGACGCCGTTCCGGAGACCACGGAGGCCAGTCTTCAACTGGCGGAAAACACCCTGGTCGACCTCGGCGTGCCGATGGGTCTGGTGCTCGCTTCGATCCACGAACGACGCGACCGTTTCCGCAAATTGTTCCAGGACGCCATGCCCGACGGGGAGGCTGCGCGGAGGCCCCGGGCGCTGAGGTCGACGCTCAAAAGATAGGCCGCGACGGACTTGGCAAGCTGCGCCGTTAACCCAGCAACTAACGCTGCTGTTAATCTGTACACCCCAATTTGGTCATCGTTGCGTGATGAGTGCCGCTGTTCGCCGGGCCTTAAGGTCGGGCCTGAGGTGCTTTCCGGAGCGCCCGAAACCCTGCCGTCATGGCGCTGTTTTCCTGCCGGTGGTCCTCCCCGCCGCTTAGTCGAGTAGCCGTTTTACATGCGAGACATCGCCCTTAGCTCCGCCCAGACCGCCTCGGATTCCGAGGCTGACGCCCCCCGCCTGAACCGTCGTCAGGCCGCCAAGGTGCGGACCCGTCAGAAGGTCCTGGACGCCGCGCGCACCCTCTTCGCGGAACGCGGCTACGAGCCCGCCACCATCCGCGACATCGCCAAGGGCGCGGGCATGTCGACCGGCGCGGTCTTCGCCAACTTCCAGGACAAGGCCGAACTGTTCGAGGCCGTCCTGGCCGAGGACCTGGCCCGTCTGGCGGAATCGCTGAAGGCCGCCGTCGCCGCCGAAAGCTCGGTGCGCGGACGCCTGGTGGCCGCCATGACCGCCGCCTATCACGAATCCCTAGAGCATCTGCCGCTGGTGCAGGCCGTCGTCGCCCGCTCGTGGTTCCAGCCGGTCGCCGCCGAAATGCGCAGCCGCGCCGCCGCCCGTCCGGTCTCCGTCATCGTCTCGGACGCCCTGCAGGCCGGCGTGCGTGAAGGCGAGCTGCGCCAGGATGCGGACATCCGCCTGCTGGGCGAGCTGATCTACGGCGCCTTCATCGCCAACTACCGCCACGCCGCCTACGACGGCTGGGGCATCGAACAGCTGACGACCCAGATCTCCAAGCAGATCGACATCGTCCTCGCCGGCGCGCTGGCCCGGCAATAGTCGGGGGCCGCGGACCGTCGGCCCTTCGGGACCTCCCGACCCGACGCGGCCTGGCGCTTCGCGCATGCTGAACAGATCAAAGGCCGCGGCATCCGCTGCGGCCTTTGTCTTGCGCTCAAGCAGCGAGCGACCGCGTCGCGAGCGTTAGCGCCCTTCGAAGAGCGTCAGCTCTTCCAGCGCAAGGTCGCGGGCTTCACCGGGTTGGCGAACGGCCGGCCCTCGGCGCGGGACTTGATCCATTCGCGCTTCAGCTGCTGGTACCATTTGGCCTGCTTGTCGGCGTCGTCGATCCAGATCAGGGCCGGATCGTAGCGCAGGCCCTCGTTCTGCAGGTTCACCATGCCGCCGTCCTGCTTGAGGAAGGCGACCACGCCCATGCGCAGGAAGGGTTTGGCCAGGTCGAAGATCCAGTGGTCCGACCAGAAGATCTGGGTGATCCGGGTCTTGGTGTCGGTGATGGGCGTCAGGCAGGTCAGCGCCAGCACCTGCTTCTCTCCGACCTGGATGTGTTCCCAGCGGTAGCCGGGCAGGCGGAAGGTGATCTCGGTCGCCGGGGCGCCGCCCAGGATCTTGTAGGCCCGGCTGTTCGACGACGGCGCGTGGCGCACCATGGCGAAGCCCTGTTCGCGCGGTTCGAAGGCCTTGGCCTTTTCGTGCATCGAATGCTCGGACCGCCACCACCACTGCTGATGGACGTAGGGGCCGTGGGCGGGGTCCATCAGGCCGACGACGGCGTGGTCGATATGGCTGTCGAAATCCATCCACTCGACCAGTTTGGCTCCGCCGCCGACCACGCCGGGGAACTGGGGCGGCTCATGATCGGGCTCGCCCGCGCCGCGCGGGTCCGAACTCATCCAGACGAAGACCATCCCCTGGCTTTCGCGCACCGGATAGGAACGCACCTTGATGCGGTCGGCCTCGAAGGGCTGGGATTCGACCAGCGAGGGGATGGCGGCGCAGACGCCGTCCGTGCGGAAACGCCAGCCGTGATAGGGGCATTCGACCGTCTCGCCTTCGCCCGGCTTGTTCACCACCCGCCCGGCCGACAGCGGCGCGGCGCGGTGGGGGCAGATGTCGCGCATGGCGAAGACCTGCCCGGCCTTCGTCCGCCCGATCAGGACCGGTTCATTGAGTAGTTCGTAGCGCTTCAGCGACTCGGGTTTCACGTCGCGCGCCAGGGCGACGAAATACCAGGCGTCCAGAACGAAGCCCTTGCCGAAGGCGGTCGGCGGGGCCTTGGCTTCGGGGGCGTTGGAGGAAACCGGAGCGGAATCTGCGGGCGTCATGACCGCACTTTAGCGTCGGCGGCGCGGGAAGTCTTGACCACCTGCATCCAATCGCGCCCCCTGCGGCGACTAGGGACAGATGCGGGCGAATGGCCCGCGCACGGGGAACCGCCATGAAGACCATGACCGCCGCCGCCGCCCTCGCCGCCTGCCTGTCACTGGGGCTGGCCGCGCCCGCCCTGGCCCAGGCGCACGGCTCGCACGCCGCCCACGGGCAAGCTACTCAGCAAGGGGCCGCGGACCACGGCCACCGCCACGCCGACTTCCAGTCGGGCCGGTTCCATGTCCGCATCGACGGGCCGGAGCATCCGGTCGGCGACATCATCCTGATCCCCGGCCTGACGTCGTCGCCCGAGGTCTGGGACGGCCTGACCGATCAGCTCAAGGGCCGCTACCGCATCCACCGCGTCCACGTGCAGGGCTTCGCCGGCGCGCCGGCCGAGGACAACGCCACCGGCCCGGTCGCCGCCCCGGTCGCCGAGGATCTGGCCCGCTACATCGCCGAACAGGGGCTGAACAAGCCGGTCGTCATCGGGCACTCGATGGGCGGCACGATCGCCATGATGCTGGCCGCGCGCCATCCCGACAGCGTCGGCAAGCTGATGGTCGTGGACATGGTGCCCTTCATGGGCGCGATGTTCGGCGCCCCGGGCGCGACGGCCGAGAGCGTCACCCCGATCGCCAACCAGATCTACGCCAGCATGTCGACCGGCACGCGCGAGGCCTACAACACCCAGGCCACGGCTTCGATCAACTCGATGATCAAGACCGAGTCCCTGCGCGCCGGTCCGATCCGCGACATGGAGACCAGCGACCAGCAGGTGGCCGCCTCGTCCTTCCGCGAGCTGATCGTCACCGACCTGCGGCCCGAACTGTCGCGCATCACCGCCCCGACCGAGGTGCTGTACGTCCTCTTCACCGGGCAGACGCCCGAGTTCACCGACATGGTCTACCGCATGTCGTACCAGGGCCTGCCGGGCGCCGAGCTGAAGCGGATCGATAATAGCGCCCACTTCATCATGCTGGACCAGCCCGCCGCCTTCGCCGCCGAGGTGAACGCGTTTTTAGAATAGGGCCCTCAAAGGTCATCCTTTCGGCGGAAACGCCCTTCACGGTCCTGTGAAGATTAGGGCGACCCGAAAAGTGGTTCCGGTTTTCGGATAAGTCGCCCCACTTTGTATCTTGAGAGGTTGTCGGCTTTCCAAGCCGCCAACCTCTCGGGGGCGTTTCCGTGCACCGTCTGATGGGCTAAGGCCGTCGGGCGGGTTGGGT
>NZ_JAHFPF010000226.1 GCF_023259385.1 Brevundimonas sp.
GAGGCGACCTCCCAGACATCGACCTCGGCCTCGAAATGGTCGCGGCGGTCGCCCCGGATCGGGACCCGCCGGATCAGGTTCCAGGCCAGCAGCTCCTTGAGGGAGTTGGAGACGTTGGACCGCGCCATCTCCAGCGTGACCGCGATGTCCTCGGCGGTCATCGGCTTGTCGGCGGTCATCAGGAAGGCGTGGATCTGGGCCACCGAGCGGTTCACGCCCCAGAAGCCGCCCATCTCGCCCCAATGGAGGACGAAGCGTTCGAGCGATCCGGGAAGTTTCTTTATTTCTGTCATTACAGAAATATCAGACATGACAGATCATGAGTCAATCGCGCGCCGAGACTGGACGCTGCGACCTAAAGTCCCTGGGCGATCTTCTCGAGGCGGGCGGCGACGGCGTTCAGCGCCTCGGCGACGCCGTCGGTGGTGGCGACCGGCTCGCCCACAGGGGCGGAGCCGCCGCCGTTGGTGCGGGCCTCGTGCAGTTCGTCGGCCAGCAGCAGGCCGGCCATCAGGAACAGGCGCAGGTCGCCGACGTGCCCGACCTCGCCCGACACCTGCCGGACGTGACCGTCGAACTCGGCGGCCAGGGCGCGGACCCGGTCTTCCTGACCGTCAGCGCAGCCGACGGCGTAGGGACGGCCGTTGATCTCGACCGTGACGGTGGCCATCAGCGCCCCTCCTGTTCGGAGAGGGTCAGGCGAATCGCATCGGCGGCGCGGGCCAGGGTCTCGGCGGCGTCGCGGCCGGCGGCCTCGAGCTCGTGAATCCGGGCGCGGTCGGTCTCGCTGGACGGCTGGGGCGCGAACAGATCATCTTCGGGCACGCGGCTGCTTCCCGCAGCGCGGCTTTTCAGGTCGAGCAGACGGCGTTCGAGCAGGGCGAGAGCCCGATCAACGCGATCCTTTGCGGCCGATGCAGCATCCATCCGGTCAGAACCTCCAGAATCCGTATAGAACCCGCGCACGCGTCGGGGTAAAGCGGCGCGCCTCCCTTTTTCCGCCTTCCGACGAAAGGTCTCCACAGTGACCGACGCCAAAGCCGTATCCGCGAAAGCCACTCCGAAGCAGATGGCCGACGCCATCCGGGTCCTGGCGATGGATGGTGTAGAGAAGGCGAAGAGCGGCCACCCGGGCATGCCGATGGGCATGGCGGACGTGGCGACCGTGCTGTTCTCCAAGTTCATGAAGTTCGATGCGAGCCGTCCCGACTGGGCCGACCGCGACCGCTTCATCCTGTCGGCGGGCCACGGCTCGATGCTGATCTACGCCCTGCTGCACCTGACCGGATACAAGGCCGCGACCAAGGAAGAGCTGTCGAACTTCCGTCAGTGGGGGTCGAAGACGGCGGGTCACCCCGAATACGGACACATGCCGGGCGTCGAGGTCACTACCGGCCCGCTGGGTCAGGGCCTGGCCACCTCGGTCGGCTTCGCGCTGGCCGAGCGTCATTTGGCGGCCAAGTACGGCGACGATCTGGTGGATCACCGCACCTGGGTCATCGCCGGCGACGGCTGCCTGATGGAAGGCGTGTCGCAGGAAGCCATCGCCCTGGCCGGCCGCCTGAAGCTGAACAAGCTGACAGTGCTGTGGGACGACAACGAGATCACCATCGACGGCAAGGTGTCGCTGTCGGACGCCACCGACCAGAAGGCGCGCTTCAAGGCCGCCGGCTGGGCCGTGAAGGCCGTCGACGGGCACGACATGAAGGCCATCAAGTCGGTGCTGGCCTGGGCCGCCAAGCAGGACAAGCCGACGCTGATCGCCTGCAAGACCAAGATCGGCAAGGGCGCCGCCACCATGGAAGGCAGCCACAAGACTCACGGCGCGGCGCTGGGCGCGGCCGAGATCGCCGCCACCCGCCTGGGCCTGGCCTGGGATCACGATCCCTTCGAAATGCCGGAGAACATCCTGTCGGCCTGGCGCAAGGTCGGCCGTCGCGGCGCCAAGGACCGCAAGGCGTGGGAAGCCCGCCTGAACGCCTCGAAGCAGGCGGCGGACTTCACCCGCGCCATGAAGGGCGACCTGCCGGACGGCGCCTTCGCCAAGCTGGACGCCAAGATCGCCGAACTGGTCGAGACCAAGCCCGCCCAGGCCACGCGCCAGTCGTCGGGCGCGGCGCTGGACGAACTGTTCGCGGCGGTGCCGGAACTAGTCGGCGGCTCGGCCTACCTGACCGGTTCGAACAACACCTTCGTCAAGGACACGCCGATCCTGGACGCCCCGACCTATGAGGGCCGATACATCAACTACGGCATCCGCGAGTTCGGCATGGCCGCGGCGATGAACGGCCTGGCGCTGCACGGCGGGGTCATCCCGTACGGCGGCACCTTCATGGTGTTCTCGGACTACAGCCGACCGGCGATCCGCCTGGGCGCCCTGATGGGCGTGCGCGCGATCCACGTGCTGACCCACGACTCCATCGGCCTGGGCGAGGACGGTCCTACCCACCAGCCGGTCGAGCACCTGGCCGCCCTGCGCGCCATTCCGAATCTGCTGGTCTTCCGCCCGGCCGACACGATCGAGGCGATGGAAGCCTGGAAGATCGCGCTGCAGACCAAGGACGCGCCGTCGGCCCTGGCCCTGTCGCGTCAGAAGACCGCCGCCGTGCGTGTCACGGCCTCGTCGGAGAACCTGACGGCCAAGGGCGCCTATGAACTGCGCGCCGCCAACGGCGAGGCGAAGGCGACCCTGTTCGCCACCGGCACCGAGGTTCCGCTGGCCCTGGCCGCCGCCGACCAGCTGGAAGCCGAAGGCACGCCGACCCGCGTGGTCTCGGTTCCCTGCTTCGAGCTCTTCTTCCAGCAGCCCAAGGCCTATCAGGCCTCGGTCATCGGCCGGGGCACGGTGCGCGTCGCCGTCGAGGCCGCGATCCAGCAGGGTTGGGAGCGCTTCATCGGCGAGGACGGCGCCTTCGTGGGCATGACCGGCTTCGGCGCCTCGGCCCCGGCGGAAGTGCTGTACGAGAAGTTCGGCATCACCACCCAGGCCGTGGTCGCGGCGGTCAAGGCGCGGCTGTAAGGCCGTGTCCCGCCTCGGCGCCGTCAGCCTGCTGGTCCGTGACTACGACGAAGCGATCGCCTTCTATGTCGGCAAGCTCGGCTTCGATCTGACCGCCGATATCGACCAGGGCCGCAAGCGCTGGGTGACGGTGACGCCCAAGGGCGGAGACACCGACCTTGTGCTGGCCAAGGCCACGACGCCGGAACAGGTCGCCCGCATCGGCGATCAGGCCGGCGGGCGGGTCTGGCTGTTCCTGGAGACCGACGACTTCGCGCGCGACCACGCCGCATGGACGGCGGCGAGCGTCGTCTTCCGGGAGGCGCCGCGGCATGAACCCTATGGCGTGGTGGCGGTGTTCGAGGACCTGTACGGCAACGCCTGGGACCTGATCGAACCCGCCAAAGGAGAGACCGTCTGATGATCCGCGCCGTCGCCGCCCTGATCGCCCTGCTGGCTTTCGCGACCCCCGCGGCCGCGCAGACCACCGGCCCCGAGCCGACGCCCATCGTCATCGGCCAGTCCTACGCCCTGCCCTCCGCGACCTATGGCGGGACGCGGGAGATCAACGTCTGGTTGCCGCCCGGCTATGCCGAGAGCGGCAAGACCTATCCGGTGCTCTACCTGCTGGACGGCGGGCAGGCGCAGGACTTCCACCACATCTCGGGCCTGGCCCAGCTGGGGACCATCGTCGGCACGACGCGGGACGTGATCGTGGTCGGCGTCGCCTCGGTCGACCGCCGCAACGAACTGGCCCTGCCGACCGAGGATCCGGAACTGATCGCCCGCTATCCGGCGCAGGGTCAGTCGGCGCGCTTCCGCGACTTCCTGTGGAAGGAGGTCCAGCCGTTCGTGGAGGGCCGCTTCCGCACCAACGGCGAGACGGCCCTGATGGGCGAGTCTCTGGCGGGCCTGTTCGTGGTCGAGACCTTCCTGAAGGAGCCGCAGCTGTTCGACGCCTACGTCGCCGTCAGCCCCAGCCTGTGGTGGGACGGCGGGCAGCTGGCGCGACAGGCCGGAGCCCATCTGCGGGATCACTCGAACGATCCCCGCACCCTCATCCTGACCATCGCCGACGAGGGCGGGGAGATGCAGGCGGCCATGGACGTGCTGGTGGGCAATCTGCGCCAGTACGCCATGCCCGGCGTGACCTGGGACTATCAGCCCCGCCCGACCGAGAACCACGCCACCATCTATCACGGCGCGGCGCTGGACGCCTTCCGGCGGCTGTACGCCGTCCCGCCCGAAAACTGACTGGAGATCCCGCGATGAAATTGGGAACGCCGCTGTCCGACACCGCCGTGCGGGTCATGCTCCTGGGTTCAGGCGAACTGGGCAAGGAGGTGGCCATCGAGCTGCAGCGGCTGGGCGCCGAGGTGATCGCGGTGGATCGCTATCCCAACGCCCCGGCCATGCAGGTGGCGCACCGCAGCCACGTCATCCCGATGACCGACCCGCAGGTGCTGAACGGCGTCATCATGGCCGAGGCGCCGCACATCATCGTGCCGGAGATCGAGGCCATCGCCACCGAGGTGCTGGCCCATATCGAGGCCGCCGGCCTGGCGACCGTGATCCCGACCGCGCGCGCGACCCAGCTGACCATGAACCGCGAGGGCATCCGGCGGCTGGCGGCGGAAGAACTGGGCCTGCCGACCAGCCCCTACGCCTTCGCGACCTCGGCGGCCGAACTGGCGGAAGCGGCGCATCGCATCGGCCTGCCGGTGTTCGTGAAGCCGGTGATGTCGTCCTCGGGCAAGGGCCAGTCGATGATCGAGGCGCTGGAGGACGCGGGCGCCGCCTGGGCCTACGCCCAGTCCGGCGGACGGGTCGAGACGGCGACGGTGATCGTCGAGGGCCGCATCGACTTCGATTTCGAGATCACCCTGCTGACCGTGCGCTCCAAGGCGGCGGACGGCTCGATCGCGACCTCCTTCTGCGCGCCCATCGGCCACCGGCAGGTGAAGGGCGACTATGTCGAGAGCTGGCAGCCGCAGGCGATGAGCGCCGCCGCCCTGGCCTCGGCGCAGGATATCGGCGCCAAGGTCACGGACGCGCTGGGCGGCCTGGGCGTGTTCGGGGTCGAGCTGTTCGTAAAGGGTGACCAGGTCTGGTTCTCGGAAGTTTCGCCCCGTCCGCACGATACCGGACTGGTCACCCTGGCGACCCAGACGATGAGCGAATTCGCCCTGCACGCCCGCGCGATTCTGGGCCTGCCGGTCGATGTCAGCCAACGCGACATCGGCGCCAGCGCGGTGATCTACGGCGGCATGGACGCCGTAGGGATCGCCTTCGAGGGCGTGGCCGAGGCCCTGTCGGTGCCGACCGCCGACCTGCGGCTGTTCGGCAAGCCCGAGAGCTTCGAGCGCCGCCGCATGGGCGTGGCCCTGGCCCGGGGCGCGGACACCGACCAGGCCCGCGAGCGCGCCCGCGAAGCGGCGTCGCGCGTGAAGCCGGTCGCGAACTGAGCCGCGCCTAGAACTCTTCCCAGCCGTCCTCGACCGCGTGCGGCCGGGGCGCCGCGCCGCCGCGACCGACGGTCCGCATCTGCGCGACCGGGCGGGCCTGCGTGCGGGCGGTCTGCGGCTGGGCCGCCGCGCCCGAGGTGCGGAAGCGTGACACCGAACTGGCCAGCACATCGGCTTCCTGCGACAGCGAGTGGCTGGCGGCGGTCGACTGCTCGACCATGGCGGCGTTCTGCTGGGTGGCCTGGTCCATCTGGTTGACGGCGGTGTTGACCTGCTGAAGGCCGGTGGCCTGTTCCTGGGCCGAGGCGGCGTTCTCGGCGACCACGCC
>NZ_JAHFPF010000227.1 GCF_023259385.1 Brevundimonas sp.
CCGTTCAAGGACTACTTCACGGGCGCCGCGACCCCGCCCTGGCCGCGCGCCACCAGCTCGCAGAAATGCGTCCGCGCGGGCGGCAAGCACAACGACCTGGACAACGTCGGCTACACCGCGCGCCACCACACCTTCTTCGAGATGCTCGGCAATTTCTCATTCGGCGACTACTTCAAGGAACATGCGATCGACCGCGCCTGGCAGTTGGTCACCAAGGACTTCGGCCTGGATCCCAAGCGCCTGCTGGTCACCGTCTACATCGACGACGACGAGGCCTTCGACATCTGGAAGAAGGTCACCGGCTTCAGCGACGACAAGATCATCCGCATCGCCGGCTCGGACAATTTCTGGGCCATGGGCGATAACGGTCCCTGCGGTCCGTGCACCGAGATCTTCTGGGACTACGGCGACCACGTCCCCGGCGGCCCTCCCGGTTCGCCGGACGAGGACGGCGACCGCTATGTGGAGATCTGGAACAACGTCTTCATGCAGTTCGAGAAGGAGAACGACCAGATCGTTCGCCAGCTGCCCAAGCCCTCGGTCGACACCGGCATGGGCCTGGAGCGGATCTCCTCGGTGCTGCAGGGCGTCAACTCGGTGTTCGACACCGACCTGTTCAAGACCCTGATCGCCGCCTCGGAAGAGGCCACCTCGACCCGGTCCGAGGGTGAGCGGGCGTCCAGCCACCGGGTCAACGCCGACCACCTGCGCTCGTCGTCCTTCCTGATCGCCGACGGCGTGACGCCCTCGAACGAGGGCCGGGGCTATGTGCTGCGCCGCATCATGCGCCGCGCCATGCGCCACGCCCACCTGCTGGGCGCGAGCGACCCCCTGATGCACCGCCTGGTGCCGACGCTGGTCAGCGAAATGGGCGAAGCCTATCCCGAGCTGAAACGCGCCCAGCCCTTCATCGAGGACACGCTGAAGCAGGAAGAGGTCCGCTTCCGCACGACCCTGTCCAAGGGCATGGCCCTGTTCGACACGGCGGTGCAGGGCTTCCGGCCCGGCGACATGCTGGACGGCCAGACGGCCTTCACCCTGTCCGACACCTACGGCTTCCCGCTGGACCTGACCCAGGACGAGGCCCGCCGGCGCGGCTATTCGGTCAATGTCGACGGCTTCGAGGCCGCCATGGCCGAGCAGCGCCAGCGCTCGCGCGAGCACTGGAAGGGTTCGGGCCAGACCGCCAACGCCGGAGAATGGCTGACCATCCGCGACCGCCTGGGGCCGACCGTCTTCACCGGCTATGACGCCATCGAGGGTTCGGGCGAGGTCCTGGCCATCATGAGCGGCGGCGCGCCGGTCGAGTCGGCCGAGGCCGGCGACATCGTCGAGGTCCTGTTCGACACCACCCCCTTCTACGCCGAGAGCGGCGGCCAGGCGGGCGACCACGGCACGTTCGAGTGGCCGGGCGGCGAGGCCGAGGTCATCGACGTCAAGAAGCACGCGGGCGACCTGCACGTGCTGTCGGTCCAGGTCACGGCGGGCAAGCTGGAGATCGGAACCCGCGCGGCCCAGCTGGTCGACGCCGAGAAGCGCCGCACCACGCGCGCCAACCACTCGGCCGCCCACCTGCTGCACACGGCGCTGAAGAACATCCTCGGCCCGGCGGTGGCGCAGAAGGGCCAGCTGGTCGACGCCGAGCGCGCGCGCTTCGACTTCAGCCACAACGCCCCGCTGACCGAGGCCGAGCTGTCGGCCATCGAGACCGAGGTCAACGCCGTGATCCGCCAGAACGTCCCGACGGAGACGAAGCTGATGGCGCCCGAGGCGGCGATCGAGGCCGGGGCCATCGCCCTGTTCGGCGAGAAGTACGGCGACGAGGTCCGCGTCCTGACGCTCGGCCGGTCGCTGACCGGCGACAACGCCCCCTATTCGGTCGAGCTGTGCGGCGGCACCCACGTGGCCCGCACCGGCGACATCGCCCTGTTCAAGGTGGTGCAGGAAACCGGCATCGCCGCCGGCGTGCGCCGTATCGAGGCCCTGACCGGCGAGGCCGCGCGCCAGTACCTGCTGGCCCAGGCCGGCGTGGCCAAGGGTCTGGCCCAGAGCTTCAAGGTCCAGACGGGCGACGTGCCCGCGCGGGTCGAGGCCCTGACCGGCTCGGTCAAGGCGCTGGAGAAGCAGGTCGCCGAGCTGAAGAAGCAACTGGCCCTGGGCGGCGGCGGGGCTTCGGCCAACGCCGCGCCGGAGGAGATCAACGGCGTCAAGCTGATCGCCCGCGTGCTGGACGGCGTGGACGGCAAGGGCCTGCGCGGCGTGGCCGAAGACTTCCGCAAACAGGTCGGTTCGGGCGTCGTCGCCCTGATCGGCGTGACCGAGGGCAAGGCGGCGATCACCGTCGCCGTGACCTCGGATATCACCGGCACGGTCAACGCGGCGAATCTCGCCCGCGCGGCGGTGCTGGCGATGGGCGGCCAGGGCGCGGGCGGCAAGCCCGACTTCGCCCAGGGCGGCGCTCCCGAAGGCGGCAAGGCCGAGGACGGCCTGGCCGCGATCCGGGCCGCACTGCAGGCTTAAGGCTAGCTCTCGGGCGTGACGGTGCGCGTCACCCGGCCGGCCTCGTCCAGGAACTGGATCGAGGCCTGGCCGTCGGCCGCCACGTGCAGGCGCAGCCGCGTCCGTCCCTGGGCGTCGCGCAGCTCCATCTTCGAGGCCCGCTCCGCGTCCTTGCCGAAGTAGGCGCGCTGGTTTCCAAACGCGCCCTCGGCCCTCAGGCGCGCCAGCTCGGCCGTCCGGGCGTCCCCCGTCAGGCCCTGCAGCCGGGTTGTGGCGACCTCGATCGACTGGTCCGGCCGGTCCGAGATCGTCAGCCCGGCCGTGCGCTCGCCGCCCTCCTCGATCTGGTTCAGGGCGACGACCTGGTCCTGCTCGAACTGGTCGAAGCTCAGGTGGCCGTATCCCTCGACCGACCCGTCGGCCTTGCGCGCACCGCCGAAGATCAGCCCGCCGTTTTCGGTGCCCTCGTCATTGAAGAACAGCATGCCCGCGGTGGTGCGGTTCGGGTGCGGATGCTCCTGCCCGCGGATGATCAGTCCCGGGAAACGGGCGGTGTTGGAGATGGTCATCCGCAGGGTGCCGTCGTCCTCGCGGATGTTGATCCGCTTGACGTCGATCTCCTCGAAGGCGGTGCGCTCGGGCCCGCTGACGGCCTCGGTGACCACGAAGGCGCCCAGGATGGTGGTGGCGATGGCGGAATAGACGACCAGGAAGGACGGGCGGCGGGACATGGGAGGACTCCGAACGGGACGATCCTCCTTCCTACTCACGCCTCGTTCTGCAGGTCCACGGCGGCCAGCTTCCAACTGAACAAACCGCGGCGTTCCAGGATCAGGGCCAGGTGCTGGTCCGGATGGTCGCGGTCGGTCAGGGTCACGGCGAAATGGTTCAGGTCGCGGTAGCCCCAGGCCTGATGGATGTCCTTGTCGCTCTTCCTGTCCGCGGGGTCCGACGGTGCGCGACGGCTGGGATCCGGCGCCTCGGCCGTGGTGACCATCTGCGCCAGCACCTCGGGCGTGACGGCGGTGTCGATCGCGCCCGACAGGATCATCGGCGCCAGCATCATGCCCAGGCCGCCCAGGCCGCTTTCGACCACGCGCGGGTCACGGCCCATGCGCGCCACCAGCTCCTTGTTCAGCTCATCCTTCATACTGGCGCGCAGGGCCGGGAAATCGACCAGCCGCTCCAGCTTGCGGGCGTCTCCAGCCTTGGCCGCGCGGATCAGCGCCTGCCCGGCGACGATGGGCGCCGCGGCCCAGGCGGCGGCGAACAACGCCACCGCCGCCAGCGCGGCGCCGGTCAGCAGTCTCTTGGTCATGTCATCCCTCTGGCGTCGTAACGCCTTCCCACCTTCACGGTTGCCCGAGTCGAGGCGGCGCGCCAGTGGGACCGGTATCAGCCGCCGGTCTTGCCGCTCTTGCCGGCCGGGACTTCCTCCAGCAGCGGCGGGGTGGTCCGCAGCGAACGAACCGTCGGGACGGCCCCGTCAGGCAGGGCGATATGCACCAGCCGCCACTCGAACGGCCCCTTGCGCTCGAAGGTGAAGATCGTCTTGGAACCGCCCTCGTCCGTGACCGCCATGCGGGCGCGGTTGACGCCCCAGAAGACCGGCTCCGGGAACAGGTCCTGGCGCTCGCCCTCCGGCGCGGGCGCGGTGCGCTGGGCGGCGTAGCGGCCTTCACCCCGGGTCAGGGCGGCGACGGCGGCGGGGGTCAGATAGATGTCCGGCTGCGGACCCAGCGCGGGCGCGGCCTGCTCGAACTGGCGGCGGACGGCGCCGATGGGGTCTTCGAGGAAGGACGCCGCCGGGGCCTGGGCGGCCGGGTTGCCGTTCAGCTGGGGCCGCAGCGACTGACGCACGGCGGTGTAGTCGATCAGCCGCGACAGTGCCGCCGCGTCATTGGCGTCCGCCGCCGACCGGATGGCGAAGAAGGCCACCCCCGGCGCGGCGAAGAAGCTGATCGCCGCGATCACGATCGCCGCCAGGATGAGTCTGCCGATGAGTTTCACGTCCGCCCTCCGTTAACGCCGTTATCAATGCACGAACCCGCGGCCCGCTCAAACGAAAGGCCCGCCGGACGCGAATCCGGCGGGCCTTTGTTTCTGGGCCGCGGTCGTCGGCCCTGCGGGACCTCCCGACCCGACGCGGCCTGGCGCTTCGCGCATGGCTCGCGCTCAAGCCGCGAGGCTTCGCGAGCCGAGCGATAGCCCCCTTCTTAGGACGCCATGGCCTTGTCGAGGTTCTCGGCGACCTTGTCGAGGAAGCCTTCGGTCGACAGCCAGCCCTGCTGATCGCCGACCAGCAGCGCCAGGTCCTTGGTCATGAAGCCGGCCTCGACGGTATCGACGACGACGGTTTCCAGGGTCTCGGCGAACTTGGCCAGTTCGGCGTTGTCGTCCAGCTTGGCGCGGTGCTTGAAGCCGCGGGTCCAGGCGAAGATCGAGGCGATCGAGTTGGTCGAGGTGGCCTCGCCCTTCTGGTGCTGGCGGTAGTGGCGGGTCACGGTGCCGTGGGCGGCTTCCGTTTCCATCACGCGGCCGTCCGGGGTCATCAGGACCGAGGTCATCAGGCCCAGCGAGCCGAAGCCCTGCGCCACGACGTCCGACTGCACGTCGCCGTCGTAGTTCTTGCATGCCCAGACGAAGCCGCCCGACCACTTGATGGCCGCGGCCACCATGTCGTCGATCAGGCGGTGCTCATAGGTCAGGCCGGCGGCCTTGAACTTGTCGGCGTACTCGGCGTCGAACACCTCCTGGAAGATGTCCTTGAAGCGGCCGTCGTAGGCTTTCAGGATCGTGTTCTTGGTCGACAGATAGACCGGATAGTTGCGGTTCAGGCCGTAGCTGAACGAGGCGTGGGCGAAGTCGCGGATCGAGTCGTCCAGGTTGTACATGCCCATGGCCACGCCGGCGCCCGGCGACTTGAAGACCTCATGCTCGATCACCTGGCCGTCGTCGCCGACGAACTTGATGGTCAGGACGCCCGGTCCCGGCATCAGGAAGTCGGTGGCCTTGTACTGGTCGCCGAAGGCGTGACGGCCGACGACGATGGGCTGGGTCCAGCCCGGCACCAGGCGCGGCACGTTCGAGCAGATGATCGGCTCGCGGAAGACGACGCCGCCCAGGATGTTGCGGATGGTGCCGTTCGGCGACTTCCACATCTTCTTCAGGCCGAACTCCTCGACGCGCGCCTCGTCGGGGGTGATGGTGGCGCATTTCACGCCGACGCCGTGCTTCTGGATAGCGTGGGCGGCGTCGATGGTCACCTGGTCGTCGGTGG